>JAEWNU010000212.1 GCA_023456995.1 Bacillota bacterium | reverse complement strand
CCATTGTCCCCTATTAACCCCATAATACTGCCTCCAGGCAGCGCAATATTGACGTTATTCAGGCAAAAAGTGCCGTAATTTTTAACAAGTCCTTCGGCTTTAATAGCATATTCCACGGTCATTCTCCTCTATATAGTAATGTTATAATTTCGCAGAGCTGTTCGGCACTAACGGCACTTTGAAGTGCCATTTCAACCGCAACTTGCAAGTGCCCTTCTATTTCTCTCAGCTGATGCTCCTGAACAAGCTGGGGGTCTCTTTCTGAAACAAAGCTACCTTTTCCAGCAACCGTCTCGATATATCCATCACGCTCTAATTCTTCATAGGCGCGTTTGGTCGTGATGACACTGATGCGCAAATCCTTAGCCAGCAGCCGGATTGAGGGCAATGCATCCCCAGCACGCAACTCCCCGGAAAGGATCAAATTCTTGATTTGTGCGGTTATTTGCTCGTAGATGGGCTTTCCGCTGGCGTTGCTGATGATGATATCCACGCCTGGCTCTCCTCCATTCCCGTTATTACTGTTTATATTATATATACACAGTATATTCGGAAATTCTAAAAAGTCAATACCTTTAAAAATTTATTGTTTTATTTGAACGCCAATAAAAACGCATAATAAAAAAGCCGGAGAACAGCTGTACTTACAGCCGTTCCCCGCCCTAGCAGATAAGGTATTAAGATTGCAAGGATTCATCTTCCAATTGTTTTTGTGTCAAACGGTGAGTTATCACTTCGCCCATCAGCTGATAGATCACCGAGGTAATTGGGACAGCTAAAAGCATACCCAAAATGCCAAACATACCGCCGCCCACCGTAATGGCCAGCAATATCCACAGCGGTGGCAAGCCAATAGAGCTACCTACAACCCTTGGGTAAATTATGTTGCCTTCCACCTGCTGCAGGATGATTATAAACACCAGAAAGCCTAACGCTTGTCTGGGGCTTATCATAAGGAGTATAAATACCGCTGGCACGAGACCTACAAACGCTCCTACAATTGGCACCAGACTGGTTAGCCCGATCAACACGCTTATGAGCAGCGCATATTCAAACCGGAACAGCACCATCCCCACAAAACAAAGTGAACCGAGTATCAGTGCTTCGGTCAACTGTCCAATTACAAAACGCGTAAAGGTATTGTTGATGACCCTGCCGGTGTGCATCAAAGCCGAATAGACCCTGTCCGAAGCCAGTGCCTTGATCAGCCGTTCGGTCTGCTCCGCCAGTGTTTTATGGCAAAGCAGCAGATAGATTGAAAACACCAACCCCAGACCCAGATTGACAATACTGCGCACCACACTATTGGTTACTGAAAATAGTTGTGGAACCGCGCCCAGAAGCAACTGACCCAACCATTCCGGAAGCTTTTGAAGCATGTCGTAATACGGTGAAAAATCAATTTTCAAAACTGACAGATCATCTTGAGTGCGCTGCGCCCATAAGGTTAGCGTTGGTGCAAATGCTTCTACGTTTTGTCTTAATAACCTCAGGCTTTCTGCAAGCTGCGGAACTAAAACCGATATAATCAAAGCCAGTGACCCAAACAACAGGCTGTAAACAAATAACAATGCGAGGGGCGAAGCCAGGCGTTTAGACCGCCCTGAAAGACTTTTTGTCAGCAACTCACACATGAGATGAAACGGCCTTTTCAGCACAAAGGCTAGCGCACCGCCCACAAACACCGGAATCAGCAGCAAAAACAGCTGTTTTAATACACCGGCGGCAGCATCCAGCTTTATAATCAAGGCTGCCATCAGCGCGGCGTAGGTGATTAAAAGCAACCATCTCTTGAGTTCGCGCTTATTCTGCATGAATATTTCCTCTTTAAAACATATCATTTTTGTCTAATTATAGAAGTATGTACCTAAAATTGCAAGCATAACAAATATATGATATGATAAATAATAAACGGATATCAACTACATTAATTTGATATCCTGCTCACCTATTGCGGAATAATCGATTTACTTTGCAACACACTGGAGGGGGCCCAACATGAATTGCCGAATTGTGAATTTGGAACAAGGAATGCCTACTGTCGAAATGGCTCGCAACCGCTTAAATAACGCACTTCAAACTGCCAAGATGCAGGGTGACAAAGCCATTAAAATAATTCACGGTTATGGCTCCAGTGGAAAAGGCGGCGCTATCAAAGCTGATGTACAGAAGATCTTGGCACAAAAACAGCGTTCTGGTGCCATAAAAAACTATGTAAAGGGCGAGGACTTTTCACCATTCAACGAGGCTTCTCGTCAAATTACCGCTAAGTGCCCTGGCCTGACAAAAGATCACGATTATTCACGTGGCAACGACGGTATCACCATAGTATTACTTTAGGGCGGTTTTTAATTAAATTGGGGGACTCTAAAGGTCGCCCCAGGAAGGATTTTAGCGCAATGGGAAGCAAAACGATTTTTATCCCACGGCAAAAACTATTTCCCCGAGCCCTCAAGTACATACGGACGTACAGATTATGCCTTATTCCTCTAGCTCTCAGCGCCATTTTATTACTGTTAATACGTGTGTTACCCGCATCATATATCGAATCGATTTATTCTCAAAATATATTTCGCAAAATTTCGTATTTTTCTGGTTTGATCAGCCGACATCTCCCCTTTTCGTTAGCGGGCGTAATCCTTTGGGGATTATCGATCGTGGCGGCATTGGCTATTTTATCACTGCCGATACTACTTTTTGTGTTGCCTCAACGATTAAAACTGTTGGAGACTTATCTTCGTGTGGTTGCAACGTTGCTTGCACTGATATTATTTTTGTTTACGCTCACCTGTGCCCCGAATTATTACCGGTTTACCTTTGCGCAACAGTCAGGTCTGGTGATTAGAGAATCCAGTGTTTCTGAACTGGAAGCACTTTGCAACGAACTAATTGAAAAAACTAACGTTGCCCGTCTACTGGTGCCTGATATCGAAATGCCGTTTTCAGAGCTGTCTCAGAGGACTTTTGAGGCTTTTAATATGTTGGAGGAAGACTACCCTTTTATGGGCAAGGCGCTGGGTTCCCCTAAGCCCATGTTATTTCCGGAAATTCTTTCAATTTTCAATCTGACCGGTTTTTACTTCCCATATACAGCCGAGGCAAACGTCAACGTACATATGCCGCAGACCGAACTGGCGTTTACAGCCTGCCACGAACTGGCGCACACCAACGGGTTCATGCGTGAAGACGAGGCTAACTTTATTGGATATCTTGCCTGCTTAAAATCGCCGGATTTCAAGTTGCAATATAGTGGACTATATGTGGCACTTATGCAAAGCATGAACGCGCTCTATAATGCAGATAGCCAGCGCTATTTTGCCCTGCGGAAAAAATTCAGTCCGGCGCTATCTAACGACTTAGCTGTAATACAGAAGTACTGGGTAAAATATTTTAATACGCCCGCCTCCGAAGCATCAAATGTGATTAACGATACCTATTTGAAGGCAAATAATCTTGCAGACGGTACCCAAAGCTACGGTAGAATGGTGGATTTGTTGTTGGCACAATATCGTCAGTCGCACGGTATTACGTAATTTTTAAAATGATGCCAGGCGTGAATAGTATCGGATCAGATATGGATATAATAATTAAAAGCTCCCGGCCGCCCCCGTCAAAGAGGCTATCTACACCTGTTATAAGTAGTTGCTTTCTAAAACGATTATTTTAAAGTTGATAAGCCCCCGACCAATTTGACTAACTTCAAATCGGTCGGGGGCTAGTTCGTTAAAAAAGTAATTTAATTAAAGCTACCGTTATTAAACATTAAATGGAGATTTAGGCGCAGCCGAAGAAGCATTGGTGATTGAGTTGCGTAAAGCATTGAGGGCTGGGGTCTGAGCCGCTGCGCTAGAAGTTGATGCAGTGGTGACCGGAGCAGCAGTAGAAGGAACCGGTGCAGCAACAGCAGCCGGTTGTGCATTTTGGGTAGCGGCGGCAGCCGGTTTCATGCCACCGACAGTGATTTTATCGTCAAAAAGATCCTTGCAGGCCTTGTCAAAGATGATTTTAACTTCACCTTCTAACTTTGCGCCCTGATCAATTGAGATAGAACCTGCTTCAAGATTGCCCCACAGAACAGCGCTATCCTGCAGAATCGCGCCCTTTTTAGCCTTAATATTACCACGGATTTTTCCGTTTAAAACAATGCTTTCTGCCTGTACATTGCCATAAACCACCGAGGCTTCGTCAATGGTCACCTCTGTCGCACAGGACATATTACCACGCACTTCGCTGGTCAGAAAAGTCATTTCTTTGGCGGATGCATCGCCAATTAAACCGCCGCTAACCCGAAGGCTGCCCTTAGTTTTGATATTGCCGCTCAAACTACCGCATAACTCGATATCGCCATCTGAAATAATATCGCCCTTTATGACAGTACCCTTTGAAATAATGGTGGTAGAAGAAATTTCTTCTGCTGTGACCTGGGCCGCGTTTTCCATAACGGGTTCCTCCTTTATGTCTGGGCCTTTAAATGTGCCGGCTCCAGTTGTAACCGGTACGTTTTGCGGGGTAAACGCAACGGCCGGACTACCAACAGCCATTTCTTTATATGTGCTGTTCTTATTCTGCTCCGGATAAAGACGCGCCTCATCGGTAGAAACATCCAACTTCTCCGCGGCATCACCTATTAGATCGCGCATCGCCTGAGTAAAACCGCCTCTTGCAACCATTTAAATGCCCCTCCTCATGTCTAGATAGCCTTATATAATAGTTAAATAAATACAATAATAACGTTCATATTTTAACATAAGGTTTGGTAGAATGTCCACTGATTTCGGCTTTAAAACATAAAATTTGTCGTTTCACAGAAACAGCAAGTGATTACACACTATTTTATCTCTGCAATTGTAACCCCGTTCTCCCCTTCGCCATAACGACCTAGTCTGAAGCTAGCGACATTGCGATGACTTTTCAGCCGCTGCGCGACGGCAGTACGCAAAACACCCGTACCCTTGCCGTGGATGATGCGCACCGTCTGCACGCCGGACATAACTGCACTGTCGATAAAAGCGTTTAGTTCCAATATCGCCTGCTCAGAATCCTGTCCGCGCAGATCCAGTTCGGTTTTGATATCACGTGTGGCACGTGAAGTCACGCCCCGTGTGCCGACAGCACCTTTCCCACGCGGCTTTTGTTCCTTCTTTTGCCCGCCAAGCATAATCTCAGAAATAGGAACCGAGGTTTTAATCAACCCCGCCTGCACAAGTACCGATTGGCCTTCGGGCTTTTTGAGTACGATACCCTCTTTGTTCAAGGTGCGAACAAAAACGATGTCACCTTTTTCAAGCGGACGTGGCAGAACATAATCACCCTCCGCAGCGCTCTTGGCTGCAACAGGGTCTGATACACGCTCCAAATCTTTCATAGCACCGCGATAATCCTGCTTGGCACGCATCAATAAATCAGAAAAAGCGTCCTTGTCCTTTTCTTTCTTAACGGCATCCAGTTCTTCAAACAGGATATCAGCCTGAAGCCGTGTTTCTTCAATGATGCGTTTAGCCTGCTCACGGGCGCGAGCCATTTCCTTTTCAGTACTTTGTTCCAGTCGTTGCCTCTCCTGCATGGAATCACGCCTGATTTGTTCGGCTTCTTCCCGCAACTTTTTGGCAGCAAGTTTTTCCTGCTCAAGCTGTTGGCGGGTGGCTTCCAGCTCGGTAACGACATCTTCAAACCGAGTGTTCTCAGCCGAAACAAAGTACTTTGCACGTTCGATGATATCCATAGACAATCCGAGCCGTTCGCTGATCAAAAACGCATTGGAACGCCCCGGGATGCCGGTGAGAAGACGATAAGTGGGCCGCAGCGACGCCACGTCAAACTCACAGCTTGCGTTTTCAACCCCGTCGGTTTCCAACGCATACATCTTGATTTCGGAATAGTGGGTGGTGGCCGCCACTTTAGCGCCCTTTTTACGCAGTGTTTCGATAATCGAAACCGCCAACGCTGCGCCCTCAATGGGGTCGGTACCTGCACCCAGCTCATCAAGTAAAACCAGTGAGCGCCAGTCCGCCGTCTGAGTAATGGCGATAATGTTGACCATATGGGACGAAAAAGTGGATAAGCTTTGCTCAATCGACTGCTCGTCTCCAATATCGGCAAGCACCTGTTCGTAGACTGAAACGACGCTATCGCTAGAAGCTGGCAACATCAGCCCACACATTGCCATCAGCGTCAACAGACCCAACGTTTTTATGGCAACCGTCTTGCCACCGGTGTTGGGTCCGGTAATGACCAGTGTGTCATAGTTTTTGCCGACGGCGATGTCAATCGGTACAGCGCGCTCATAGTCGATCATCGGGTGACGCGCTTTTTTAAGCACTGTTTCGCCGCTGTCGGTCAACATGGGGATGTTGGCGCGCATCCTGTCACCTAGCCGCGACTTGGCAAAGTAAAGATCCAGCGTCACCGCCGCGTCATAGCCTGAAAGAATAGCGTCGGCATATTCCCCCACCAGCGCAGACAGTTCCGCGATGATGCGGTCAACCTCCTGCTGTTCTTTACTTTGCAGAACGCGAATTTCGTTATTAAGCTCAACGACGCTCATCGGCTCGATAAAATAAGTTGCACCACTTGAAGAGGTATCGTGTACCAGGCCCTTGACGTCATTTTTATACTCGGCCTTAACCGGAATGACGAACCGTCCATCACGAATGGTGACAATCGGCTCCTGTAAATATTTCTGGTAGGTGGTTGAGCGAATCATGTTGTCGAGCTGGCTGCGTACCCGAAGACCTGTACTGCGGATATTGCGACGCAAATCGGACAGCAGCGCCGACGCATTGTCGTCAAGCTCCTCCTCTGAGACGATGGCGGAGGTGAGGCGGTTTTCCAAGCTGCGCTCGAGAAACAGACACTCAAACAGGCTGTCCAGCGCAGTTTGTGTTTCGTTGGACTGCTGTTTCCAGCTATCTAATGACCGCATTGTACGCAGCACAAGTGTGATATCCAGCAACTCGCGCAGTGAGAGTCTGCTGCCCAGCTGAGCACGCTTTAAAGCGCCCGCACAGTTCACCATGCGATAAATAATTGGATAGCCGTACCTATTTGACAGGGTGTTGGCCGCGACCGTCAGATTTAAGAGTCTGACGGCCTTTTCATACTGGCAAACCGGTTCTATCGACAGCGCCAACCGCCTGCTGTGGTCACAACTGGTACAATCGGCCAGCTGTTCGAGCACACGCGGCAGTTCCAGCGTTGTCATGTGTTTTTGTAAAATCATAAAAAGTCCTCCGAATAGTTCAAGCCCGCAATCTGCCTGGCAATTCCCATTGCTTTGATT
>JAEWNU010000211.1 GCA_023456995.1 Bacillota bacterium | reverse complement strand
GTTTATTTTAGCGCTACTACAATAAATTTAAGCACAGACCGGCAACGCCGCAGAGCATCATGACTAAAATTGGGTTGGGTCTCCATCTTCTCAGGATAAAAAATGCGGCCAAAAATATGCCGGTGCCTAACCAGTTTAGATTTTGTATGCTAATATCGGCACCTGAAAACAACACCAGATTTAAAATGGACAACCCGGCCGCCGCGATTAGCGCAACGACTGCGGGCCTTAAGCTTGCCAACACGCTCTGCACCGCTGAAACGCCTTTATATTTATAGTAAATATAAGCCAGTAACGACACAATAAAACAGGATGGTAAAATACAGCCAAAGGTTGCGACAACAGCACCGCCAAGCCCCGCAATGCGAGTACCGACGAAGGTGGCTGAATTGATAGCGATTGGACCAGGTGTCATTTC
Source organism: Bacillota bacterium (assembly GCA_023456995.1). Taxonomy (GTDB): domain Bacteria; phylum Bacillota; class Clostridia; order Oscillospirales; family Ruminococcaceae; genus Yanshouia. The sequence continues at coordinate 2,197 of JAEWNU010000211.1, read as the reverse complement.
TGCAATGGTGATCAGATCAGTAAACTCGCTCATGGTCAGCCATCCATGGCTTTCAACCACCTGGCTTTGAATCAGCGGCATGGCGGCATAGCCCCCACCGATGCTGAATAATCCCACCTGTAAAAAGCTAAGAAAAAGTTGTAGATATATCATCTGTCGCGCTCCTTTCTAAGCTTAAAGAACGCTTTGCAGATGCCGATCATTGCAGACGCAAGAATAATATATACGACGTTGACCCTTAAAAAAAAAGTGGCTACAAAAGCACCTATCATAATAAAGATGCTGACAAAGGATTTCTCCTTTAGCACGTTTTCCCCCAAGCTGCAAACAACATCAAGAATGACGGCTGCAACACCGGCCTGCATGCCCTTTAGCACGAGAGCGACATATAGATTACTGGCAAAAGCCGAATAAAAAAACGAAACAATAGACAAAATGACCATTGGTGGTAAGATTGTACCCATTACGGCAGTAAGCATACCGGCAAATCCTGCAACGCGCCAGCCAACAAGAATAGCGGCGTTGACAGCGATAGCGCCGGGTGCGGATTGCGCCAGAGCGGTTAGATCCAACATTTCTTTTTCGTCAATCCAATGCAGACTATCTACAAATTTCTGTTTCATAAATGTGATGATGACAAATCCACCACCAAAGGTAAATGCGCTAATATAAAGCGTACTGAAAAATAGTTTTAGAAGCGTCTGAATTCGGCTGTCTGGCTGTGCAGTATTTTGCATAAAGAATACCTCGCAAGATGGACTTTTAGTAGTGTGTCACAAGTGTAGTTACAAATGTATGGTAATGTAAAACCGTATTTTTCTATAATAACGCGTTTGTTACGTGTTGTAAAATGTTTTGTCTCACCCATGATGACTCAAAGATAAATGAGTGTATAGAAATCTCTCTATAATTTTAAAAGCGAGAGAGCTTAAACAGCCCTCTCGCTTTTAAAACATGACATATTTTAGGTTAAAGATTAATCTTCTAGATTATTATAACGTGTGTGCAACAGTTTATGATTATGATTGTGGTCAGAAAGCAGACCGTCATAAAGTGCTGCAATCATGGGGTTTTCTTCGGAACTCTTTATTTGAGCCTGCTTGTCGACAGTATAAAGACCTTCGGCACGGGTGCGCTTGGTGCGGTCTCTGCCAAATGGCTGGCCCGCGCCGCCAATGCAGCCCCCGCGGCAAGCCATAACCTCGACAAAGTGGTAAAATACCTCTCCCGATTCTATTTTCTCAAGCAGCAACTGGGCGTTTTTAAGCCCATGCACGACCGCAATTTTCAGTTCGCTATCGCCCAACTTGACGGTGGCCTCCTTGACGGATTCATCCATGCCACGCACGCCGGAATATTTGATTTCGCGCAGGGTGTTGACGTTCTTTTTACCCGAGACGCGACGGATAACCGCCTCGGTGACGCCGCCAGTTGTGCCGAAAATAACGCCTGCACCACTGCCCATACCGAATGGCATATCGGTGGCCTCGTCGTCAATCTCGTCAAAACGTATGCCCACCTCTTTAATCATGGTTGAAACGCCGCGCGTGGTCAGTACATAATCGACGTCGGGAATACCGTTGACGTAAAATTCCTCGCGCGCTGCTTCAGCCTTTTTGGCAGCGCAGGGCATAACTGAGATGACTACCGTGTCACGGGGATCATCATCATTTAAGCGTGCCTGCGCCTTAATGACCGAACCGAACATCTGTTGTGGCGACTTGCAGGAGGATAGATGCGCAATATATTTTGTGTTTGAGTTTTCAACGTAGCTAACCCACGCCGGGCAGCAAGAGGTAAACATCGGGAAAGGGCCACCCTTCTCAAGCCGGCGTAAAAACTCAGCTGATTCTTCCATAACCGTTAAGTCAGCGCCCAGCGTTGTATCATAGACCTCGTCAAAGCCCATGCGCTTCATAGCGGCGACCAGCTTGCCCATTTTGTTAGTTCCAGGCGCAATGCCAAACGCCTCACCAATGGCAACGCGCACCGCGGGGGCAACCTGGGCCACCACCCGCTTATGCGGGTTTTGCAACGCCGCCCATATATTGCCGATCTGGTTCTTAACCGTGATGGCGCCGGTGGGACATACGGCGGCGCACTGACCGCAATTAACGCATTTGGTTTCGGCCATTTTTCGGTTAAAGGCGGGCATAACGCGCAGCTGAGAACCCCGGTGCACAAAATCCAATATACC
>JAEWNU010000210.1 GCA_023456995.1 Bacillota bacterium | reverse complement strand
CATTTGATGTCGTAAAATACGACTATGATATTGATGTTGGCGATTATCAGCATCAGTTTAAATTATCTAAAGAGCAGCGGGCTGAGTTTCAGATGTTGTTACAAGCGGATAAATGGTTTGACCCTGGGGAGCTTCCGGGGCGGGACTATACGTCTATTCTAGATGCTGTTAATGGTAAGGGATGGAATTTGACGGTAGGCTACTGGGACGAGGAAAATACGATTATTGCATTATTTAATGATGATCAAACCGAGAAAATATTCTATTTTGCCCCCGCTTCAGTACAGGAAAAAATTATGGAGTTCCGAAAATCGCTCAAGTAATTTATTCCGGCTTAAAGGGCATGGCGGAAGTCATGCGTAATTTTCAATTGCGAGGAAAGCGCTTATGGCAATCAGAAGCACGGCGAAGGCTATTATTCTGCATAACAATAAAATTCTGGTCAATAGATGTATCAACAACCGAGGACAAGTCTATTTTGATTTGCCGGGCGGCGGCCAAAATCAGTTTGAAACAATTGAAGAAGCCGCCGTCAGAGAGGTTTTAGAAGAAACGGGATATTTAATCAAAGTCAGGCGCTTTGCGGCGCTGGCGGAAGAAATCTGCGACAATGAGGAATTGAGAAAAACCTATTTTGATTACACACATAGAATGCTACATATCTTTTTGGCTGATCTGGTGGACGAGCAAAAGAGGGAAGTCAGGGAAATGGATTGGCAGCAGCAAAACAGTCTATGGGTTCCTTTTGAGGAAGTGGATGCGCTAATTTTTCGCCCTGCTAATTTAACTGGAAAAATAGCGTCCTTGATTTCTGGAGAGCATGTGCCGTATTTGGGCTGTACGCACTTTGTCAACATTTAGTGCTTTGATACTTATCTATAGAAAACGATGCACGCCCAAAAAAATGGGAGCGATCAGCGAACAAAACAGGAGTAACTGGCGCGGCAAAAGGCTGCGCTTTTTGCGTGCACAAACTTAAACACATAAACACAAAGATAAAAAACAAGAAGGAAAGAGGCATTATCTTACCCTTTCCTTCTTGTCTTTTACATATGCTATTAAAGCTGTTTCATTAATGCTCATAGACCGTATTACAAAGTAATACAATGTAAGAATTGTAAACATATTACAATTAATGTAGTATGTAAACAGGTGATGGATATGGGAATTGAAAAGAAGGTTGTCAGTATTCGTTTAGATGAAGAAGTTATAACAGAATTAAAAAAGTGCGCAGAGGAAGAAAATCGCCCGCTATCAAATATGATAGAAACAGTTTTAAAGATATATACAACGAGGACGGAAGGAAACCAAAATGGTAGTAACTAAATTTGACGCGTTAGGGCGGCTTACGCTGCCCGTTAAAGCGGCAGATCAACTGGGGCTAACCGAAAACAGCAAGCTGCTTATAACCCTAGCAGAAGCAGATCGTTCCATTTTGTTGCGTCCAACGCAGGAAGAGCCGCAATCGTTTGAATCCGCCAAAGAAATGAAAAACAGCCAGAGTGAGATGATTCAGATGCCTGCGAACACATGGCGGTATATCCGTAAGCTGGATGATAAACGACGTGTTGTACTGCCCCGAACAATGCGTGAATTGCTTGGCTGGACAGAGAGTACCTCTATGCGAATCATTTCAAAAGAAGAAGCCGTGTATCTGGAGGCAGTTGAATAGATTAGCTTTTTTATCGCGCATGACGTCTTTTTGCTGTCGTTTTGTGCCTGAAAGGTCGAGGAGGGCAGCGGGTTAGTGCCCGGACGACGATGCTAATGCAACAGGGTAGAAAATCCTTTGCCAAGATATCTGCTTTTTTACTGGGATTAGTATTTGCTTAGCAAAGAACATTCTATTTTACTAGCATCAGCTTTGTCATAGGAATCACTTCGCTTAGCGAATGAATTCGGCGTATACGAAAGCCGCCCGTCGCAGGATAAGCTGCGGCGGGCGGCTAAATTATTGCAAGATGTTATCGTTTTAAATCGTTCAAAGTTCTAGGCATTGAGGCTCTTGCAGCCGGTTCACAGTATGCTGGGTCTTCAGCTTGACAAGCGCGTCTCTGACAATTGAAAAGGAACCAATAACTGACAATAGATAGCCGATTGCTAAATTAGAATAGAATTCTGTACGTATTTCTGGGTCTTCCATACAGTCGGAGACAAAAGAATATGCGTCAAAGAAGTTTATGTCTGTCTCAGACTGGAAATAAAGATAAATCTCTGTTGTCAGCGACAACTTTTGTGCGAAATAGACCATGATAATACACAAGATACATGTTGCAATAATACCTTTTTTATCCAATTTACCGCTAAATTTTTCATAGCCCTTAAAAGCGAAAACCGATAAAGCTATTCCGCATACAGCCGATATGTAGCCCATTTGATAAATAATAACCCAAAGGCCAACGCCAATGAGGCTTCCGACAAAAGCGCCGACCAGCCCAGCCAGCATATTACTTTTTTTACTTGCAGTTTCCTGAACAGCCTGCGCCGCCTGTGATTGGCATTTTGCATAGCACGTATCACACAAAAGCTGTGTCGACTGTCCGGTCTGGCATTGGAAGAGTTGGCTCTCGGCACCGCATTCGTTACAGCAGTTAACGTATTGTTTCTCGCGCAATTCATCGGTGAAATTTTCAAGAAATGATTCGAGATGTTTATATACGCCTCCGGAAAATGCTTTAGGCATCATCTGAATTCGTAGCGAATGCCCAGTATAAGAAAATTTCAGCTTAATTTTTTTGTCTAGCGATGAAGTCTGCCACAATTCCTCTGGATTTACAGGCATACCGTCATGACGCTTAACCCAAAAAGTGACAAGCAATTGTGCTGCTGATTCAGTCTGTAAAATGCTGACTTCATACCCCTGATACCTGCCAAACGCCATTTTTAAGCGCTTATCATATTGCAAACCTGTATTTTCCGAAATCTTTTTAAGTGTTAGCATAGAACATTATCCTTTTCAAAACGTAAAATTGTAGTTGTATTATACCATAAAAATACATAAAATTTGGTAATAATATTACTAATATTAAAAAATTACTATTTATTCCTAAAATGTTACCAACTTATTTGTAAAATAAGTAATTATGTCATTGATACTAACGCTCCATTCGAACCCTACGATATTTCACCATTCTTCGGCTATTATGAAGGCTCGAAAACCTCTATATTCTCGAAAAGAATACCATTGTTTAAGCTTTAGCAAACCTATTCGCGTAACAGGCATATTATTGTTATCCGCTTTGCTGTGAACTATTTGAATCTCAAAAAATATCCACCGGCTGCAATGGCCGGTGGATATCTAAATAACCCGATAATATAGATCTGCGCCTAGTTGTTTTCAAAAGAGATATGAATCTCCAAAGGAATATCATCTGCCAGAAGACGCGCGCAAAAAACCTGGTGGGAGGTCATCATAATTGACATGTTCTCACCTTGCAACATAGTCGGCGTCGAAATGTCGGCCGCCATGCCAAGGCTTGCAAACCCGGTCGCCGCAGTGGCAGTCAGCATATTGGTTAGCTCCGAGAGCGCACTTTTGGCCATGTCATCAAGCGCCTCAATCGGCATGCCCATCATCATTGTGGACGCAATGCCTTTTGCAGATGTCTCATCCATGGCGTAAACGACGTTGCCTCTGACATCACCCACAATGCCCAGCACAACAACAATACCCGAGGCCGTTATGCTTTTGCTATCCGTGGTGGCAATATCGCCAATTTGTACCGTACCAAAGCCCACCTGAGGCATAACAGCTGAAAAAGCTTCTATAAACGGGTTAAGGTATTTTACATCCATTCGTCTTCACCTCTTTGAAAGCCGACATTTAACACCAGTGGGCCAAAGCTAGTCTGAGCCGTCACAGTGGTGGTGTTAAACTGTGGCGCCGAAATTAGCACGCTGTCTCCCGAGAGGGTGGAAGGCGGTGCCATACGCAGTCCAAAGGCCTTATCTTTTCGGTTAAGAATGGAACAAGCGTTGCCGGCAACGATATTGGCAAATTCACTCATGGCTTCAAGCATTTCTTCCTGGCAGACGTCATCTTTTCCGAAGATAGCAGACGCTATTTTACCTGCGGTTTCTTTAGAGAAATCCAGCAGCATTCGTCCTGAAAACTTGCCGATTATGCCGATAATCACGGTGATTCCCTGAGATTTTTGCTCACAATTGGCCGAAAACTCATTTTCATATGTAACAAGTGTTTTGGTCATACGGTTCATACCATCAAGAAGCGATTCTTTAAAAACCTCAAAATTTTCGCTTATTAAAAGCTGATATAGCTCTTCTGATGTCATGATGCGCTTGATGGTGGTAACCAGTGCATCTTCGTCTATGGGCTTTTGGATATAAGCAGAAATTTTGTTTTCCTTGGCTTCTTTTATAAGTTCGTCATCCATCATGGCGCTGATGACGATGACTTTAATACTCTTGTCTATATCATGCACGGCGCGCGTACATTCAAATCCATCGGTACCGGGGAGTGTCATATCCATTGTCACCAAGGTGGGCTTTTGCTCTTTGACAACTGTCGAGACCTCTTCAAGATTTTTTGCGGCACCGACAACCTTAAAACCGTTATTCTCAAGAATATTTCGGATAAATGCGATTGAAAAAGCCGAATCGTCTACGATAACAACTCTGATATCTTCCATGATTTTGCACGCCTTTCTGTTACTTGTTCACAGGAATTATATCACGATTTGACAATAAAACCTACTATTTTCTTCAGGTCATTTAACAAATTGTTTCCATATTCGTTTAGGACCTGTAATGTCCAGCGATAATGAAAGAAGCTAGACGTTACATGACAGAGTTTGGATAATGCTTATCACAGAATTTTGAAAAGGAACCACTTTTAGATGCGAACAATTGTTCACTTTTAGGGTTTATTCCGGCATATCTTTGTGGTATAATAGCTGTAAAATAGCTATTATACTGAGAAATGCCCAGCAGCCGCCGCTTAACGCGGCAACCGCTTTTGGCGGGCGATTAAAAGAAAGCTTAGAGGAATTAGCAATGACTGAGCAACGAAAATTTGAACTGGTATCTCCCTTTAAGCCTACGGGCGACCAGCCCCAGGCGATTGCGCAGCTTGTTGATGGGCTTAATTCCGGTAAGCGGGAGCAGACCCTGCTCGGCGTTACTGGTTCGGGAAAAACTTTCACCGTTGCAAACGTTATTGCACAGGTGAATAAGCCCACGCTTATTCTGGCACACAATAAAACGCTGGCAGCTCAGCTATGCTCGGAGTTCAGAGAATTTTTTCCGAATAACGCAGTCGAATATTTTGTCAGCTATTACGACTACTACCAGCCGGAGGCGTACATTGCTTCCACCGATACCTACATTGAAAAAGATTCCGCCATCAATGACGAAATTGAGCGGCTGCGCCACTCTGCAACCGCATCATTAGGTGAACGCAGCGACGTGATCATTGTGGCATCAATCTCCTGCATTTACACCCTCGGCGATCCGATAGACTACCGTAGCATGGTTATTTCGTTGCGCAAGGGCATGACAAAGGATCGCGACGCGCTCCTATCCAAGTTGGTCGAGTTGCAATATGAGCGCAACGATGTAAACTTTGTGCGCAACAAATTCCGCGTGAGAGGCGATTCAGTCGAAGTTTTTCCGTCTTACTACACCGACACCGCAGTCAGAATTGAGTTCTTTGGCGACGAAATCGACCGCATCAGTGAGATTAATGTCGTGACCGGCGAAATAAAAAACTTTGTCAACCACGTTGCTATTTACCCCGCGTCGCATTATATTGTTCCCCGTGACAAAATGATGGTGGCGCTTGATGAAATACGCCACGAATGCGACGAACGTGTTCAATTTTTTCAGCAGAATAACAAGCTTATTGAGGCGCAGCGCATCGCGGAACGCACGAACTACGATCTTGAAATGCTCAGCGAAATCGGCTTTTGTAAGGGGATTGAGAACTACTCCCGCGTTATTGCGGGGCGTGAGCCGGGCAGCAAACCCTTTACGTTGTTTGACTATTTTCCGGACGATTTTCTGTTTATCATTGACGAATCGCATGTGACACTGCCACAAGCCAGAGGAATGCTGGCTGGCGACCGCGCCCGTAAAGGCAGCCTTATTGATTTTGGCTTCCGTCTGCCGTCCGCGCTGGATAACCGCCCGCTTTCATTTGAGGAGATGTACGATAATATCAATCAGGTCATCTTTGTAAGCGCAACCCCTAGTGCGTTCGAATTGGAGAAAAGCGGCGCGCCGGTGGAGCAGCTTATCCGCCCGACTGGCCTGCTCGACCCTGTGATCGACGTGCGCCCGGTCGAGGGGCAGATTGACGACCTGCTTTCGGAAATTAACATCCGCGCCGAAAAGAAGGAGCGCGTGCTGGTGACGACGCTCACCAAGAAAATGGCTGAGGATCTCACCGCTTATCTGGAAAATGCCGGCGTAAAAATCCGCTATATGCACCACGACATTGACACGATGGAACGTATGGAGATCATCCGTGACCTGCGCTCGGGCGAGTTTGATGTGCTGGTAGGGATCAACCTTTTGCGTGAGGGACTGGATATCCCCGAAGTGTCGCTTGTGGCAATTCTGGACGCCGATAAAGAAGGCTTTTTGCGTTCTGAGACATCGCTAATTCAGACCATAGGCCGTGCTGCCCGAAACTCCGAGGGGCGAGTTATCATGTATGCTGATTCGGTGACCGCTTCAATGGAACGCGCTATTACCGAAACGTTGCGCCGCCGCAAACTTCAGGAGCAGTACAACCT
>JAEWNU010000209.1 GCA_023456995.1 Bacillota bacterium | reverse complement strand
GTATAGTCGTTTACACCGTGCCGTAAGGCAACATCAAGCAAACGCTTTTCTAAGAGACAGACTCCTTGCGGAAGAGCAATGCTATCGCATAATTGAATTAATCTGTCATAATCCGTATAAACCGATGTGTATAAGATTCCCTGTATCTCACTATATACTTTGTCCGAGCAGTCATTTGATCCACTATACACCTGAATGTTTTGGATAGGAAAGGAATGTGTTATACAGATTTGAGCTGCGTCTGGGTATCCGTTTTCCATAAGATATAAATACCCATCATAAATGTGCATCATGCTTGTTACACCTTTATAGCGCCCCAAATCATGCAATAAGCCAAGTACTTCCGCCACATCAGGATCAAGACCTGATACCTTTGCAATTTGTTTTGCTGCTTTTGATACTATTCTAGAGTGGTCTGCCCAAGGCCCTGGGTTACAATTATATGCCCACTCTAAATAGGCATTTGCGTGTTTTAAACTAGGGATTTTCATTTTGTCTCCTCCTGATAAGGTAAAACGCGGAGTAAATCCGGGTTCTGCGAAAGTTAGACTTGAAATTCCACTTAACAATGCCGACGTTACTCATCACAAATTGATGTTACCCTCTAGAAGAACTTTCCTTAATTCAAAAGTAGGTCTGCATTATTGCTCCATGACATATTTGCCCTCACCTATTTTAAGCTCAGAAGTGCACCCACTAAGATTGTTTTGGTTGGGAGCAATTGTACTAAGGATGGCTTCTTGATTTATCAGGTAACGTTGTTCTACTGCTGATTATTATACCAAATTTATCCATGATTATCAATGTCCCATTTTCAGCCTGCACTAATTAGTAAAACACAATATTCTAAACCTAAATGCGATTAATTGTAGTCTAAAGAAAACAATCAATCTTAAGTGGCAGGGGGTATCCGCTCGCTAAGTAAATTTAATTGCAGTTAAAAAACCAAGCCCTAAAAATCTTTTAGAAAATTTTAGAAAAGAAAGCCCTTCAAACTTTGTTCAGTTCAATAACTGTTCAATGTTTGAAGGGCAAAGCAGTTTTTACTTTTAGCTTGATTTATCAAACATTATACAACACTTTACTGCTAGTTAGCAGAATCGGCAGAATGTACTGGTTCTGAGCTGCTTACTTTTCTCCATTTTCTGTTTACAATGATAAAAATCGCGGCACCCACAATTCCAATGATGGAAGTAGCTGTTTCCGGTACAATCATTAAGAGACCGATGAAGATGAGGTAGGCGCGTACTGGCTTTTTCAACGGCTGCATGTAATATCCGATCATACCTACAGCTGTCGCCCACAGTCCCACCATGGTGGGGATAACGCTAATAACAATCTTCAATGGCGTGCCGATGCCAAGCACTGCGGGGTTATAGACAAAGACATAAGGGATTAAAAAAATGATAAAGCTGTACTTGAAAGCTTCGATACCCGTTTCCCAGAAAGGCGTTTTTGCAACGCCTGCCGCTGTATAAGAAGCCAGCGCTACAGGAGGAGTAATCATTGAAAGATTGGCAAAATAGAAGATGAAGAAATGCGCAACCACGAGGTCAACGCCAATTTTTGTCATAGCCGGAGCCAAAAGGGTTGCGGACATGATATAGGCTGCGCTGGTTGGCATGCCCATGCCCATAATAATAACCAAAATCATCGTTAGCAGCAAAGCTAGCCAAAGTTGGTTACCTGCCATTTTGGAGATAAGGGCACTAATTGTCAACCCCAAACTTGTGTAACTGAGGATGCCCACGATGATACCCGCCACGGCACAGGGAATTGCGACAATAACAGCAGAAGTTGCGCCGCTGATAAGTGTTTCGATAATTTGCTTAATACTCATGCGTGAATCTTTTTGGATGCTGGTCAACACTAAAAGAGCCAAAATGGAATAGATAGAAGCATAACGCACTGTTTTTCCGTTGGCAATCATAACTACCAGCAGAACTAAGGGTAACAGCAGATAGAAGTATTTAAAAATCATTCGCTTAAGTTCGTCTGCCGGAACAGCTTTGGAAATGACATTTCTTTTTTTCGCCTCGTAATGAACGATATAATAGAGCGAAAGAATATAAAGCGTAGCGGGGATGATAGCCAAAACAACTATGTGGAAATAGGACATTCCCACATAGTCTGCCATCAGGAATGCTGCCGCACCCATAACTGGAGGAATGAGTTGGCCACCCGCACCAGCAATAGCTAGTACTGCCGCGGCAAATTTAGGCCTAAAACCGGAGTCCTTTACCGATTCGTAAGTCAGCGTGCCGACCGAAGCTACGTTGGCGGCTGCGCTACCGCTGATCATTCCAAAAAGTCCGCAGGCAATAACCATTGACTTGGCCTCGCCGCCATCGGTTTTGCGCGTAACAAAGCGTGCCAGAGAAATGAACAACTTTCCCGCTGGTGTTGCCGACAAAAATGCGCCAAAAATCATAAAGTAAAAGACCGTATCAGCAGAAACACCAGCTGCGGTACTCATAATGCCGTTACTTGATACAAACTGAAGCTCTATCATGTTAGAAAGGCTCATTCCCCTGTGGACTAATATTCCAGGAAGCCATTTACCTACAAAGCCATACACAATAAATACTAGGCATACAATCGTCATAGACATGCCAAGCATTCTGCGGCAGGTTTCAATGAGCAATAATATAAACAGTCCGCCCAGCACCAACTCTACAGGGGTCATGGGGGTGATGTAAAGCATACGCGACATGATTCTACTGGCGTCGAAAAACAGAAATAATCCGCACAAAAGGCTCAATGTCGTCAACAGCATGTCGAGAATATAAGTTGGTAATTTGTCTTCTTTTGTCATAGGCTTTGACAGAAAGACGAGTGCGGCAGCAAAAGCAATGTGCATGCCGCGCAGCGCTATTGTAGAAATGCCAGACCAAAAACCGACATAAAATTGGAACGCGACCCAGATAAGCGCTACCATGTTGCGCGTAAAGAGTCTAAAATTATCTCTAGTTGCAAAAATGCTCATAAGTTTCCCCTCTTTTTACCCTAGAGGCAGCCTGGGCAAAGCACTTTGCTGCTTTTTGACCCTGACTGCCTAAATAAAGGGTATATTATTTAATCAAACCAATTTCGCGATAATATTTTTCGGCACCGGGATGCAACGGAAATCCTCCGTATAGTTCCGGCGTTGCACAGGTATCGCGGTTGAAATTAGCAAAGCCTGAATGGCCAAGTGCCAATTCGTCGGGGTTTTCATAAATTTGCTTAACAATACGGTAAGCCACCTCATCCGGCAGTTTATCGGTGGTGGTAAGGTTTGTGGTGATGCCTGCGCAAACAACGTCTTCATCCTGACCGTTAAAGCTGCCTGCTGGCATGGTGGCGACACTGTAGCCACGCTCTTGCAGGAATTTAAGGGACTGATCATCCAGCTGACCTATGCGTACGTCGGCGGTCAGGGCCAACTCTGTGAATGCAGCGTGCCCAACAGATACGTGCTGCATAAAGAAGTCGCATTTTCCGTCCTGATAAGCAGCCACGATACTGGCAAAGTCGGTGTGCGTTACCGAACCGCCCCAAGAGATGATGTCTTCATAAGAGCAGCCGATTGATTCGAGCACCAGGCGCGTGGTATATTCACTGGCGGAACCGGTTTCAGAGGTGAAAAGGTTGATGGGAAGCTTTTTATCAGCGATATCACGAATTTCTTCAATGCCTGAGCCGTTGCGAACGCCGATGCCCACATACATCTGGTCCAACGTGCCGACAAGCCCGCGCAGCTGGGGAATGGCGCCGGTCTTTTCAAAGGCCATAGTGCCTTTATAGGCCCATGCGTTTACGCAGTTAAAACCTAAGCCGATATCTGCGCCGCCGTTTTGCAATAAGAGCATATTGCCAACGCCACCGGAATTGGGCATAACATCAAAGGTCAGTCCGGTATCGTGGCTTGAAACAACATCGGCAATGGTTGCACCGTAGACATACCATGAACTGCCTACTGCTAGAGTGGCAAACTGCCAGGACTTTTTGACAGGTGTCCCAACTTCAAAGCTGTATCCGGAATTTTCGCTGCCTGCAGGCGCTTGGCCACTGGTCTTTGTGCTGACACTGGAATTTCCGCAGGCACTCAAGGTCAAAATGATGGAAAGGGACATGATCAGGGCAAATAGTTTTTTCATCTTATTCTCTCCTCT
>JAEWNU010000208.1 GCA_023456995.1 Bacillota bacterium | reverse complement strand
CCAAGAAGCTATATATCATGCTCAACAAGCCCCGCGGCTATGTCACCACCCTCTCAGATGAGCTGGGGCGACGCTGTGTGGCGGAACTGATCTCAGAGGTTTCCACCAGAGTGTACCCAATCGGCCGGTTGGATAAGGACAGCGAAGGTGTCCTGCTTCTGACCAACGATGGCGAGTTTGCCAATTTGATCATGCACCCGAGCCACCATATCTCTAAAACTTACCGTGTGACGGTGCGCCCTGATATCTCCGAAGATCAGCTCGTGGCGCTTTCTACTGGCGTAACGCTCGACGACGGCGTTACCACTCTGCCCGCACAAGTTCAGGTAGAAGCCAAGGAGTCTGGCCGCGTGGTGCTGCGCATGACGATATTTGAGGGAAAGAATCGCCAGATTCGCCGCATGTGCGAGGCGCTGGGGCTGGAAGTGGCACGTCTGCGCCGTATATCGGTCGGGCCGATTAAATTGGGCATGTTACAGCCTGGTAAATGGCGTGAACTGACTCCTACCGAGGTAGGCGCGCTACGCGGTGCGGTGACGATTTTAAACCCCAACTCATCTATGGAACCGCAAAAGGACAGGTTCAGAGGCAGGACAACGGCAAGACCACGCCCAGCGGTGCGCAAGGATGGGCCTAAGCCTACGGGACGCGGTTGACAAACCCTGTACGTGGGGGTATGATAACAGGAGCAAACAAGAGAAAACGAAAGCTTAAGTGAGCTTTGACAAAATAACTTTCACGCACATTTCTGCGGCTGAAAGCCGTCGGCTGTTGCTTATATGACGGTTGGCTTTTCGCACAGACGTTGCAATGCTGCGTACAAAGGGGAGTAACAAATGACCAGAAGCATGACCGGCTATGGACGAAGCCAGCGGCAAATTGACGGGTGGGATATCACCGTTGAAATCAAATCGGTCAACCACCGCTACTTTGAGTTTTCATGCCGCGCACCCCGCAGCTGCAGCTATATGGAAGACAAGCTTAAAAGCTTGGTTCAGAACCGCATTTCCCGAGGGAAAGTCGACTTATATCTTCAACTGACCAATACCGGTACGCTTTGCGATTCGGTGGTTAAGGTTAACCTAGAACTGGCCAAGTCTTATGTCGCCGCATTGCAGGCGTTGTCCAGCGCAACCGGGCTGCCCAATGATATCGATCTGGCAGTACTGTCGCGATATCCGGATGTCTTGACCTCTGAGCGGGTGGAGATTGACGAGGATGCACTATGGCAGGCGGTCTCACAGGTTGCCGGAGAGGCTTTGGATCGCTTTGTGCAGATGCGTGAGACCGAGGGTGCCCGCCTGCGCGAGGATATTCTGCTGCGGCTTGATATGGTTGAAAAGCTGACTGAAACGGTCGAGGCACAGAGCCCCCAAACAGTGGAGGCTTACCGGGCACGGCTCTATCAAAAGCTGACCACACTGCTGGCCGACCGAAATATCGATGATTCTCGCGTGCTTACCGAGGCAGCCATTTTTGCTGACCGTGTGGCGGTGGATGAGGAAACGGTCCGCCTAAAAAGCCATTTGGCGCAGTTCCGTAGCATTCTGGTTCAACCCGATCCTGTCGGGCGAAAGCTTGATTTTTTAACACAGGAATTAAACCGTGAGGCCAACACCATCGGTTCGAAGGCACAGGATGCAGAAGTTGCGGCGATGGTTATTGCGCTGAAAAGTGAGCTGGAGAAAATTCGCGAGCAGATACAAAATGTTGAATAGGAGGCGTGCAGCTTGAAACTAATAAATATTGGCTTTGGGAATATGGTCTCGGCGCGAAAGTTGGTCGCAATTGTCAGCCCGGAATCGGCACCCATCAAGCGTATTATACAGGACGCCAGGGACAGGGGCTCGTTGATAGACGCGACCTATGGGCGGCGCACCAGGGCAGTGATTATTACCGACTCTGACCATGTAATTTTATCGGCGGTACAGCCCGAAACAGTTGCAAACCGCCTGGATGATGACGATGAGGATGACGAGCAGGATGAAGCATAGACGCGGACAACTAATTGTTTATTCTGGTCCCTCCGGCGTGGGGAAGGGGACGCTGCTCTCCCCGCTGCTTGCGCCCAAAGGGCCACTGACGCTTTCGGTTTCGGCGACGACGCGCCAACCGCGACCGGGCGAAGTTGATGGTGTCCATTACCATTTTGTCAGCAGTTCACATTTTTTAAAAATGGTGGCGGATGGCGAAATGCTGGAATATGCTGAATATAACGGCCATTACTACGGCACGCCCCGCTGCTTTGTTGAACAGCAGCTTGAGGCTGGACATAACGTGATACTAGAGATTGAAACTAAGGGCGCTACGCAGGTGCATGCCCTTTGTCCGGATGCGCTGATGATATTTATTATGCCGCCCTCACTCGAGGAACTGGCCGACCGTCTTGAGGGGCGGGGAACCGAAACGGATGCTGAGCGTGCGGGGCGGCTTGCTGCCGCCGCAGAAGAAATCCGTCTGGCGGATCAATACGATTTTATCGTGCTAAATGAAGATATAGACTCGGCAAGGGAACAGCTGCTATCCGCTATAAACGCAGGCAGGCTGATCGCCCGGCTGAATAGAAATAGAATTGAAGAGGTGCTAAAAACATGCTAAGACCTGCAATGAGTGAAATTCTTGACAGAAACCAGGACTGCTACGCCTTTGTGGTAGCTGTTGCCAAGCGCGCCCGCGATCTCGCGGATACCGCTGAGGAACAACACGAAATTTTAGAAGGCAAGCCCGTAAAGCTTTCCGTGGATGAATTTGCCTGTGGAAAGAGTAAATTTGTGACCCACAGCGAAGTTCAGATCTAATCTATGAACATTGCGCGCGTTGTCATTGATAAAGCGGCATATGCTTATGACAAGGAATATGATTATCTGCTGCCGGATACAATTTGTGCTAGGGCAGGCTGCCGCGTGCTGGTGCCGTTTGGGGCGGGTGACCGCACCCGTATCGGGTTGGTGCTTTCGGTTCTAGAGCCGCAAGGGGAGCTGTCTACACGGCTAAAAGCGATTCATTCGCTTTTGGATACGGTGCCGCTTTTGGATGATGAAGGGCTTTTGCTGCTGGCGGCTGTGCGTGCCGCGACCTTTTGCACTTGGTTTGAGGCGTTGCGCGTGTTGATACCGCCCGGTATGGGCGTGAAGGTCAACATGGGCCTTTCTCCGGTGCGGGACAAACACATAGAAGCCGAGAACCTGTCACATGAGGCCCAGCAGCTCTATACGTTGCTGGTTGCCCACCGCGGCATCACGCCGGAGGACAAGGCACTGTCTGCGCTGGGGTTTTCTTCACGGGAATGTATTGAGGAGCTTGTTGCCGCAGAACTTGTGACACGCAGTCGGTTGATAAAAAAACGCATTGCTGATGAGCGTGCCGTGATGGCACGATTGGTTCTTCAAGAAGAAGCCGAGTCCGCTTCGCGAAAATACACCCCCAAGCAGCAGGCTGTCGTCAACCTGCTTGAACAAATCGGCTGTGCCTCCGTGCGGGAGTTATGCTATTTTGCGGGGGCTACCCGTGCGGTAGTGGACCGAATGCAAAAACAGGGTGTACTCGAACTGTTTGAGGAGGTTACCCCCCGCCGGACAGCCGACAAAACACAGGTGATTTCCGACACCGTGCCGATTATTCTTTCCGAGCAGCAGCAGCGGGCGTTTGACACACTGTGCGATCTTGGACATAAAAATAAATTTATCACCTCGCTGCTGCATGGCGTAACCGGCAGCGGAAAAACACAGGTTTTTTTACGCCTGATTGAAGATGTGCTGGCTCGTGGGCGTCAGGCGATGGTGCTTATACCCGAAATATCGCTCACACCCCAGACCGTCTCAAAATTCAGCGCCCGCTTTGGGGCGCGGGTGGCGGTGCTGCATTCGTCGCTTTCAATGACCGAACGCTTAGACGAATGGCAACGCATTCGCGAGGGAAAAGCCGACATTGTGGTCGGCACACGTTCTGCGGTTTTTGCCCCGCTTCATAACATTGGCCTCATTGTAATTGACGAGGAGCAAGAGCACACTTACCACTCTGAGAGTGCGCCGCGCTATCACGCTCGGGATATCGCCCGGCTGCGCGGCAAAACGCACAACGCGCAAGTGCTGCTTTGTTCGGCGACCCCATCAGTCGAAAGTTATTATAATGCCGTGAGCGGTCGATATCATCTCGTCGAACTGACTGAGCGCTATTCGGGCAATCTTTTGCCGGACGTGCTCACAGTGGATATGCGTGCGACACCGCTGAGCGCCGTTTCCGCCACGCTCTCAGAAGAGCTCTGTGAACAGATTAGGGAAACGCTGGAGCGGGGCGAGCAGTCGATTTTGCTTTTGAACCGCCGTGGCTACAACACGATGGTCAAGTGCTCCTCCTGCGGGGAGGTTGCGCGCTGCCCGCATTGTTCGATTCCACTGACCTTTCACGCAGCCAACCGCCGGCTGGTTTGTCACTACTGTGGTTATTCCCGCGCCGAGACCGCTCCGTGTGACAACTGCAAGAGCGCCATGCTGCGCTATACCGGCGTAGGAACCCAGCGTATTGAAGAAGAACTGAAGGCCCTTTTCCCACCCGCGAGAATTCTGCGAATGGATATGGACACCACCATGTCACGCTTTGCGCATCAGCGTGCATTTGAGGCGTTTGTCAGAGGAGACTATGATATTATGGTCGGCACGCAGATGGTCGCTAAAGGGCTTGACTTCCCGAACGTGACGCTCGTGGGGGTACTGGCCGCCGACCAGTCGCTTTACGGCGAAGATTTCCGAAGTTTTGAGCGCACTTTTTCGCTTATTACACAGGTGGTGGGGCGCTGCGGGCGGGCACAAAAGCCCGGTCGTGCGGTTATTCAGACCTTTACGCCCGAAAACCGTATTTTGGCTTTGGCTGCCGCGCAGGATTACAAGGCGTTTTACGCCGACGAAATTGCTTACCGCAGGGTGGGGCTGTATCCGCCCTTTTGTGATATTGTTTGTGTGGTATTCTGGGCTGAAAAGGAACGCACTGCCGTTGAGAGCGCCAAAGCATACAGCAGACAGTTCATTGAGACGGCCAAACAGAATTACGCTGACCTGCCGATACGGCTGCTCGGCCCTTCAGAGTGCAGACCCTATCGCGTGGCGGGGCGCTACCGTTGTCGACTGCTTGTCAAATGCCGCAGTGACAAAAGAATGCGTGCGCTTTTTGCTCAGATGCTCGTGTGGTATCGTCAACAGAAAGATACAGCGACTGTAACACTAGATTTTTATTATGATTCGAATCTTTGACGCCGTGGGCGTGATATGTAAACGAAAGGATGTTGCAACGTGGCGATACGAAAAATTTTGAAAGAATCCGATGAGATTCTGCGCAAACAATCCCGCCCGGTAGAGAAATTTGACAATAGACTGCACATGCTGCTAGACGACATGGTTGAAACAATGGAAGAGGCCAACGGTGTCGGGTTGGCGGCCCCACAGGTGGGGGTTCTGCGCCGCGTTGTTACTATCGACGTAGGGCAGGGTGTCATCGAGATGGTGAACCCTGAAATTATCTACGAGAGTGCCGAACAGATCGAAGACGCCGAGGGATGCCTTTCTTCCCCCGGGGAGTACGGGTTGGTTAAGCGTCCCAGAAAGGCGCGCGCCAAATATTATGACCGCCACGGCAATCTGTGCGAGATTGAGGGCGAGGGGCTTTTAGCCCGCGCGCTTTGCCACGAGACCGACCACCTGAACGGCCGGTTGTTTAAGGATTTGGCATCCAGAATGCTGGACCCCGAAGAGTATTAAGTTTGAAAAATTTTCAAGCTTCTATTCTTAGCGCGTGTTGCGCCTTGCGGATAAACGCAACAGATGCACATGATGAACCGATGACCATTTTGTGCCTAGAAGCGCAATAGAAAGGAAGATTTTTATGAAGATTGTGTTTATGGGTACGCCTGATTTTGCGGTGCCCTCACTTCAGCGTTTGATTGACGATGGGCATGATATTCTGGCGGTCTACTGCCAGCCCGATAAGCCGCAGGGAAGACATTTTGTTCTGACCCCACCGCCAGTCAAGGTTCTGGCACAGCAGCACGGGATTCCGGTGTATCAACCTGCAACCTTTAAAGATACAGTTGTACAGGCACAGCTTGGGGCACTTGCCCCCGATCTGATTGTGGTGGCAGCTTACGGCAAAATTCTGCCGCAGGCGGTGCTCGATATTCCCGCGAAGGGCTGTATCAACGTCCACGGTTCGCTGCTGCCAAAATACCGCGGCGCTGCGCCGATTCAATGGGCGGTTATCAATAACGAGCCGGTTGCAGGCGTGACCATCATGCAGATGGCACAGGGGCTGGATACCGGCGACATGCTGCTTAAAAAAGAGACACCAATTGGTGAAGATGAAACGTCGGGCGAGCTGTTCTTGCGCATTGCCCAACTGGGCGCGCAGGCGCTTAGTGAGGCGGTTGACGCGCTTGATACGCTCACGCCCGTTCCGCAGGATGATACATTGGCTTGCTGGTCGCCGCCCTTACAAAAAACCGATGGCGAAATTGACTGGTCGCAGGACGCCATAACGGTGTATGCACGCATCCGCGGCGTAACGCCATGGCCGGGCGCCTACACGCTGTTCAATGGCAAAAGGCTTAAAATTTATCGCGCGGCGCTTGATAATTCGAATAGTATAGCAGGCGTGCCTGGCGAGCTGCTGGAAACTAAGCGGCTTGTTATTGCTTGTGGTTGTGGCGCTATTGAACTGCTGGAAGTGCAGCTTGAGGGCGCAAAACGCATCCCGGCCTCGGATTTTATTAGAGGACAGCGTCTAAATTTGGGCAAACTATTTTAAAGGTTTTTTATGAAAGGGGCGCTTTGCATGTTTGGGCATTACGGCTATTATGGCATTGACAGTTACTATCTCATTTTGGTGATGCCAGCCATTCTTTTTTCGCTTTGGGCGCAGACCAAGGTGCAGGGA
>JAEWNU010000207.1 GCA_023456995.1 Bacillota bacterium | reverse complement strand
ATTTAGGCCAAACAAACCATCCTTTGTCCAAACCTGCGCAAAGGCGTCGCCCCCGATTCCGTTGGAGCAGGGCTCGACAACCGTGAGACAGGCGGCGGTGGCAATGGCGGCGTCTATAGCGTTGCCGCCTTGCTTCAAAATATCCAATCCCACTTGTGCGCAAAGCTGCTGAGAAGTGGCAACCATACCCAACGCGCCAAAGGTGACTCGGCGTTGCGAAGGATAAGGGTAGGCATGAAAATTCATAATAAGGCCCCCATATTATGTCATGTTAAGCGCTGAACTAAAGATGGTCTCGGTAAGTTACTTAATACTGGCGAAGCGCAGACGAGCTCAAAACTGTTGAAATGATTCTGACATCAATATACAATTGCTAACTCTTGTTAAATAATTTCATGGACAGCGCGCATCCGGTAAAGGAATATCTTTAAGGGTACACCAAAAAACGCCGACATGCAACCTAAAAACGCTGTCTGTGCATTAGAAGATTAGAACAGACAGCCGCGGCGCATATCGGCGTTTTAAAAGTATTAACATTTATCCCCGGCGAGATATTCTTTCGCATAGCGTTTAGGCGAGGTGCCGGTTAGCGCACCAAAGGTTCGGATAAAATGCTCGTTGTTGCGAAAACCCACCATTTCCCCTACCTCTTGCACGCGCATGCCTTTTCTAAGCAGTTCACGCGCTTTAAGCACCCGACAATGGATAATGTACTCCATGACCGAAAAACCGGTGACGGCTTTAAAGGAATGACACAGGTGATATTTATTAATAAAACAGTTTGCCGCAATAATGTCCAATGTGAGCGGCTCGGACAGATGATCCTGGATAAAATCCAATATGGGTGATATGCGGGCAAAGTCGGGATTTAAAACGACCTTGCTGCGGTCGGTTGTTTCAAAGGAGGAGAAAACCTTGAGCAATAGGCTTAGCAGCACAATCATGTTTTGCATATCATTGCCAAATACGTCAGCGCGTGGTTTTTCCAACTGCTCAAACAATTTTATCAGCTCGGCAGTCTTTTCCTTTTCCAACAAAACGCAGTGTCCCGACTCGCGAGTGCAGGCCAAAAAATCGCTTTGGGGCATCGAGAGTTCTTGAAGCGTGCTCGATGATATGTGCAGCACATAGCGTTTGTAAGATTCGCTTGCGGTACTCTTGTGCAGCGTGGCTTCCCCAATAAGAAAAAGAGCGCCCCAATGCATGGGGTAAAGCTCGTTTTCGATAAAGAAATCGCCCCCGTCTGAAAGGCAGAGTAATATTTCAATATCCTCATGAAAATGAGGGCGATCCATGTGCCAGGAATCGTCCCAATTCAGGCGCATCTGGTATTTTGCGGGAGTCATGACACACCGTCCTTTCATCGTGAAAACGAATTTTATTAATTATACCATGCCTGCGCAATATATGCAAACATTTTAAAGAAAATGCGCAATATGCCAAAATGTTGCGATAGGAAAAAATTGTTTGCTGGCTTTGAACAGCGGGTTTATGCGATGAAAACAAAAAAAACCATACGTAAAAATGGCGAATACGATCGAAAGACAAGATCCGCAAAGTTTTTACCAATTAGCGATAATTATCTATCTTGATTGTGTGATATACTGAGAGGACAAAATGGGTGCAGAATGTTTGTGCAGCATTTGCGGCGCATACCGCCGGTCACCGGCGGGCAGGCAAAGAAAAGGTGCTTTCCGGGTTCTATCGGCGGTTTTGTCGGTAGAATGTTGGTGTGTGCCCTTTCATCGCGTTTTAAGCCTGCTTACAGGAGCTGCTTGGCCTTTTATGTTTGGAAAAATATCCGGCTTTAAAGGGTTTAGAAAGCTTGTCGTAAGGAGGTTATTATTTTGTCTGGCACAAATGATTGCTTATAGTTTTAAAATTCGGGGGCCAAAAGCTTTGGCTTGTGGTTTGGCAACCGTCTTTTAGATGTTTTTGCGCTTTGGCTCTATCTATAGGTTTAAATTTGGATTTTGAAGATCCGTAAACTTGATGTAAGGAGAATGGTTATGAAGTATACTGCTACCCTCAACGGAAGAACCTACGATGTAGAGATTGAGAGAACGGACGTATTTCGCCCGCTGACCCGTGAAGAAATTGCTACCGGTGCTATTGGTGCCAGTGCGCCGATCGTGGTTAACTCTGCACCCGCACCTGTTGCAGCTGCCCCCGCTCCTGCTCCTGTTGTTCCCGCAGCTGCCCCCGCTCCAGTTAAGGCTGCTGCTCCCGCTGCGCCCGTACCCGCTGGTGCCGGAACCATTACTGCGCCCATGAGCGGCACCATCTTTAAGCTGTTGGCTAATGTCGGCGATTCGGTCAAGAATGGTCAAGTCATTGTTGTGCTTGAAGCAATGAAGATGGAGAACGAGATTTTTGCTCCCTGCGATGGTACTGTTAAAGAAGTACGGGTTGCTCAGGGTGCGGCCGTTGCCCCCGGCGATGTGCTGGTTGTAATAGGCTAAAAGCGGCGATATGCCGATTGGTCTGTAGTAATCGGATCTGCCTTTCGCCCGAATGCGAAAGGATGCAGATAGCGTACTAATATACACACAAACGTAAAAGTGGAGGTTTTACTATGGAAAAAGTATTAACTTTGTCCGAGGCGATTTCTAAGTACGTGCATAGTGGAGATAATATCTGTTTTGGCGGCTTTACTACCAACAGAAAGCCATATGCAGCAGTTCGTGAGATCCTTCGTCAGGGACTAACCGATTTTATCTCTTATGCAGGCCCTGCCGGCGCTGACTGGGATATGATGATCGGCGAAGGCCGTGTAAAGGCTTATATCAACTGCTACACCGCCGATTCGGGCGTCACCAACGTTTCGCGCCGTTATCGTGAAGCTTATGAGACAGGCAAGCTCATCATGGAGGACTATTCTCAGGATGCCGTTATGATGATGTTGCACGCCGCCTCACTGGGTCTGCCCTTCCTGCCTGTTCGTTTAATGATGGGTTCTTCGCTCGTCGACAAGTGGGGCATCAGCAAGGAAGTTCGCGAGAGCATTGAGAAGCTTCCTAAAGACAAGTTTGTTTATGTAGAGAACCCCTTTAACCCCGGTGAGAAGGTTGTTGCACTGCCCGTGCCGAAGCTTGACACCGCCATTATCCACGTTCAGAAGGCTTCTCCTGACGGCACCTGCTCCATTGAGGGCGACGAGTTCCACGATGTTGACATTGCTGTTGCTGCAAAGAATGTCATCGTTACCTGCGAAGAGCTTGTTTCCAACGAGCAAATCCGTCTTGATCCTACCAAGAACAGCATTCCGCCCTTCTGTGTGTCCGCTGTTGTGCATGCGCCTTATGGTGCACATCCTTCCCAGTGCTATAACTACTACGACTATGATAACCCCATGCTCAAGGCATACGGCGAAGCTTCCAAGACCGAAGAAAACTTCAAGGCATTCCTTGATAAGTATGTCTACGGCGTAAAGGATCACGAGGAATATCTTGATCTTGTCGGTGCAAGCCGTCTGGTCAATTTGCATAACGTTCCCGGATATGGCTACGCCACTAAAGAGTTAAAGAAGTAAGGAGGGTGCACACAATGGCTGATTACACAAAGTATACAAATAAAGAAATGCAGGCTGTTACCATCGCAAAGGTGATTGAGAACGGCCAGATCGTTATCGTAGGCACCGGTCTTCCGCTGATCGGTGCATCCCTGGCAAAGCGGGTGTTCGCACCGGGTTGCCAGCTCATCGTTGAGAGCGGTCTTATGGACTGCTCCCCTATCGAAGTTCCTCGTTCTGTTGGTGACAACCGCTTTATGGCACACTGTGCTGTGCAGTGGCCCAACGTTCGTTTCATTGGTTTTGAAGCTAACGAGTGGCTGCACGACAATGATCGTCTTATCGCCTTCATCGGCGGCGCTCAGATTGACCCCTATGGTAACGTCAACTCCACCTCTATTGGCGACTACCACCACCCCAAGACCCGCTTCACCGGCTCGGGCGGTGCAAACGGTATTGCTACCTTTGCTAACACCGTTATCATGATGCAGCACGAGAAGCGCCGCTTCATGGACAAGATCGACTATATCACCAGCCCCGGCTACATTGACGGCCCCGATGGTCGTGCTAAGATGGGCCTGCCCACCAATCGTGGTCCGCAGATGGTTGTTACCGATCGCGGCATTATGAAGTTTGACGAGAAGACCAAGCGCATGTACCTTGCCGGTTACTATCCCACCTCCTCCCCCGAGGATGTTATTGAGAACACCGGATTTGAAATTGACGTGTCGCGTGCGGTTGCACTCGAGGCGCCGGATCCCGAAGTTATCCGTATGATTCGTGAGGAGATTGACCCGGGTCAGGCGTTTATCCAGGTTCCCAAGGACTAATCATAGGAAGGGAGATAAAGTATGAGCAACTATTCAATGCCCGGTTATTTTCAAAATATGCCGGTGATAGGAAAGCCGCTGGTTAACCTCAACCCTGAAAATGAGGCGGAAATTAAGGCAAGAGAGCAGGAGATGGCTGAGAAGATTGAAGCTGTTCTTGACAATGGCCGTTCCACCGAAAGCCTCAACAAATCTGGCCAGATGACCGCTATGCAGCGTGTCTACTCGCTGATTGATCAGGGTACATGGTGCCCCCTGAACACCCTTTATAACCCGGGGGACAATGATGGTGGCTCCACCGCTATCATCAAGGGCCTTGGCCGCATTGGCGGTAAGTGGGCTGTGATTGTCGCCTCTGATAACAAGAAGCTGGCCGGCGCTTGGATTCCTGGACAGGCGGATAACCTGTTGCGTGCTTCCGACACTGCAAAGCGCCTGCGCATTCCGCTGGTTTACGTTCTCAACTGCTCGGGCGTTAAGCTTGACGAGCAGGAGAAGGTTTATCCCAATCGCCGCGGTGGCGGCACCCCCTTCTATCGCAACGCTGAGCTGGCCCAGATGGGTATTCCGGTTCTCGTCGCGATCTACGGCACCAATCCCGCTGGCGGCGGTTATCACTCCATCAGCCCCACCATCCTGATCGCCCATGCTAACGCCAACATGGCGGTTGGCGGCGCAGGCATCCTCGGCGGCATGAACCCCAAGGGTTATGTCGATGAGGAGAGCGCCATGGCTTTGATTGAGCAGACTGAAAACAGCGGTCCCGAGGTTGCACCTCCCGGCTCTGTTGGCGTTCACTACAATCAGACTGGCTTCTTCCGCGAAGTTTATGCCGAGGAGCAGGGCGTGCTCGAAGCCATCAAGAAGTATATGGAGTATGCACCCGCTTACAATTTGGAATACTTCCGTGTTGATGAGCCCCGTGAGCCCCTGCTTGATGTCAATGAGCTTTATAGCATCATTCCTACCAACCAGAAGAAGACCTATAACACCTATGAGG
>JAEWNU010000206.1 GCA_023456995.1 Bacillota bacterium | reverse complement strand
CGATGCCTACGGGTTCGCTGCGTGAAAAAGTAGGGGAGCTTTCTCTGATATTTGACGCTTATGAGGCTATTTTGCACCGTGGCTGCCTGTCGCCGCAGGATGTCTTGGATCTCGCCGCTGAGCGGCTGGCAGGTAGTGTGGCTTTAAAGGATGCCGACATTTTCATAGACGATTTTGGGGGATTCACAGCCCCGGAATTGTCGCTGATTTCAGCGCTGCTGTCTCAGGCGCGGCAGGTGACCGTCGCGTTGTGCTGTGATGCACCTCGTACTACGCAGCCCGCTTTTGCGTTAGCAGCCGACACAGCACGGCGTCTAGTGCATCTTGCGAAAGAGCGGGGTGTCGATGCTATACAGACCATTTTACCCGAACCGCACTGGCGACCTGCTGCACTGTGCGCACTCGAGTGCGCCACCCGTGCCGAAGCGTTGCCGGTTAAGGATGCCACTGACGGCGCGGTTAAGGCGGTTTTTTGCGCAAACCCCTATGAAGAGCTGGAAACCGTTGCCGCCGAGATTGCGCAGATGGTGCGTCAACAGGGCTATCGCTACCGCGATATTGCGGTCATCGCCCGCGACATGGGGCGCTATCAAACGGGGTTGCCGACGGTTTTTGCCCGCTTTGACCTTCCTTTTTTCTGGGACATGCGCCATGACGCGCGCTGCTCGGTGCTCACCCAAGGGGTGCTGGCGGCGGTGATGGTTGCCTGCGGTATGCGTGACGGCGACTGGCTTGACGTTGCGCGCTCGCCGCTATTCGGGCTGGAGTCAGAGCTGGTTGGCGCGCTCGAAAACTACAGCTTTGTCTGGTCGCTGCGCCGGTCGGAGTGGGAGCGCCCGTTCTATAAAAACCCCGACGGCATGGTTGAAGCTTTAAATCCTCGTGCCGCCAAAGCACTACAAGCGCTCGAAGAGGCTCGAGCCCGCATCACCGCGCCGGTTCAGGCGCTGAGGCGGACCTTTGAAAGCGGTCAGGGCAGCCAAATCGCCAAGGGGCTGTGGCAGTTTTTGCAGGACATTGACGCGTCCAAACATATGACTGATTTTGCCGAGGCCATGCCGCCAAACGAAATGCGTGCCTTCTTAGAGGAACAGTCGTTGCTCTGGCAGCAGCTTGTTGGATTCTTGGAGCTGTTTGACGCGATTCCCGACGAGATAACTGTCACCAAGGAACGGATTGCCGAGCTGGTTGAGCTTTCGTTTGGCGGGTTTGAAGTGGCGACAGTGCCGCGCACGCTCGACGAAATTGCGGTGGGTACTGCCGATCGCATCCGCTGCGAGAATGTCCGGGCCGTGTTTTTGCTCGGCGCAATAGAAGGGGAGTTTCCTTCCGCTGCCATGCCGGGCGGGCTGCTATCGGAAAACGAGCGGCGGCAGCTGGTCGAGGGTGGGTTGGATTTGCTCACCGAGGGCGACCGTTCTCAGGCCACTGAGCGGATGTTCTGCTACCGCGCCGTCACCGCACCCACTGAGCGGTTGGTAGTCTGTTGTCCGCGTACCGATGCGGCTGGCGCAACGCTGTTGCCCTCCGCTATCTTTTTGCGCGCTGCGGCGCTGACAGCCCAACAGAAACGCCCTGAACTTTGGCGCGTGTGGACGGCAGCGGGGCTGGAAAAGGCCATAGCAGAACACCATGATACGCCCGATGCCCGCCTTTCCGCGCTTGTTGCGCTGGGCGAAAAAACGTTGGAACCCCAGCGGGTAGCGCGCTTGCTGCACGCGGACGAGAAACGGGCGCACGCGCTGATAGATCCCAATGTTCCATCTGCGTTGTTCGGCGGGCGCTTAAAGCTGTCGCCCTCGCGTTTAGAACAATATTACCGCTGCCCGTTTAGCTATTACATACAAAAAGGGCTTGGTGCGTACAAACGTCAAAAGGCCGAGCTGTCGCCAATTCAAGCGGGCGTGCTCATCCACCGCGTGTTGGAACGGCTCTTGTCACAACACGGGGGCAAGGGGCTTTCAGCCGTGCCGCCTGAGCAGCTTCGCCAGCAGATTGCGACTGAAACGGTGGGGTATCTCACCGAATGCGCGGGTGACCCGTCACTACTTCCCGCGCGGCTTCTGCGCAATTTTGAACGCCTTGGCGAATGGCTTTTCGACATGGTGTGCCATCTGGCGCAGGAGCTTTTGCAAAGCGAATTCGAGCCGGTTGCCTTCGAACTTCAGATCGGCGAGGGAAAAGAAATCCGCCCGCCGGTGTTTAAAATCGGTGTCAACACCGAAATTGTTATCGAAGGTACGGCTGACCGCGTGGATACGGCAGTCATTAATGGCAAGAAATATCTGCGCGTACTCGATTATAAATCCGGCAAGAAAAGCTTTTTGCTTGACGAGGTTTATTACGGTTTGAACTTGCAGATGCTTATCTACCTATTTTCCATTTGTCAAAACGGTGCGGGTGCACTTGAAGGCGCGGCCCCGGCGGGTGCGCTGTACGTTCCGGCGCAGGGGAGCTATGTGCTAAGCGCGCGCGGCACCGACCCCTATCAGCTTGAAAAGCAGCGGCACAAGCAATACGTCATGAATGGGCTGCTGCTTTCGGATGAGGACGTGCTGCGCGGGATGGAGCGAGATCTAAACGGCGATTACATTCCCTATGCCCAAGGCGGAAAAAAGATTGATGCACTCTACTCCATGGAAGAACTGGCGAGACTCTGGCGCCTGGTCGAGGAAAAAATTGAAGGGATGGCGCAACAGCTTTATGCCGGCGATATTGCAGCGCTTCCCAGCTGCCGCGGCGGAGATTCACCCTGTGATTTCTGCGATTATCGCACGGCCTGTGGCTTTGAAACGGGCGACCCGGTGCGTGAGCTTCTAAAGCTGGACCGTGCTGCCATTTTAAAGGGGGAGGGGTGCGACGATGGCGAGTAATACCAACTGGACCGACGAACAGCGCCGCGCCATAGAAGCGCGCGGCCACACAATTTTAGTCTCCGCCGCGGCAGGTAGTGGAAAAACCGCTGTATTGACCGAGCGGGCGGTGCGCCGTATGCTGGATAGTACCGCGCCGATTGACGCCGACCGTCTGCTGGTCGTCACCTTCACCCGTGCCGCCGCACAGGAGATGAAGCAGCGCATGCTGCAAAAACTCACAGAATATATTGCAGAGCACCCGCTGGATGCAGCAGCGCGCCGCCAGCGCCAGCTTTTAGATCGTGCCGTGATCGGCACGATAGATTCGCTCTGCCTCAATCTGTTGCGCGAAAATTGGCAGCTATTGGGGCTTCCGGCGGCCTTTCGCGTCGGGGACACGCAGGAGCTGGATGCCATGCGTGAGCAGGCGGTGGATGCCGCGCTTGAAGCCGCCTATGCAAACCGCGATGATGCGGCGTTTAGCGATCTGGCCGAGCTGCTTTCACAGAAGCGCGGGGACCAGAGCTTAGCGGGCACTATTTTGCGTGTGCTGGATTTTGCCCGAACCCATCCGTTTTATATTGACTGGCTGGATGAAAAGCTCAAGGTTTATGAAAATTGTGCTGACCCTGCGAAAAGCGTGTGGGGGGATATTCTGCTGCAATTTGCACGTGAATCGGCACGGCGATGCCAAGCTGATGCCCAAGCGGCGCTTTTAGAACTGCGTGACGAGCCGGATTTTGCTAACTATCTCCCTGCGTTTGAGGGTGATGCCGCATTCTTTGCGGCCTTATGCCCGGTGCTTGAACGCGGCGATTGGGATGAGGCAGTTACCTTGCTGCGCGGTTACAGAGCGGTGCCGCTCAAGGCGGCAAAGCGCAGCGCCTGCCCCGAACGCAAGGCGCAGCTTCAGCGCCTGCGCACCCGCCACAAAGCGATGGCCGAAACGCTGCAAGCCAAGGTGCTTTCGGCAAATCTCTCGGAATTTTCGGAGGATGTCGCCGATCTTCTTCCAAAGCTGCGCAGGCTGTTTTCACTGGTTAAGGATACCGACAGCCGCCTGCTGGTACAAAAGTGTGCGGCGGGTATCTTCGACTTTTCCGACCTCGCGCAGTTTGCGGCCAGCCTGCTCATGACGCGGGGCGAACAGGGGGAATTACATAAAACGCCGTTGGCGCAGACGATTGGCGCGCGCTTTGATGAGATTATGGTTGACGAATATCAGGACGTCAACGCCGTGCAGGATATGATCATCACGGCGCTCTCAAACGGAAAAAATCTGTTTATGGTTGGTGACGTTAAGCAGAGCATCTATCGCTTTCGACAGGCGCAGCCCGAAATTTTTCTGCGCCGAAGCGAGGAGTATGCCCGGAACAACGCACCGGAAGAACCGGAACTCATTACCCTTAGCGGCAACTTTCGCAGTCGAAGCGAGATTACCCAGGCGGTCAACCGTGTTTTTGAACCGCTGTTTTCTAAGCGGGTCGGCGAGCTTTTTTACGACGAAAAGCACCGGCTTAACGCGCTGGCGGCCTATCCGCCCATAGAGGGGGTGGGCGTGCAGTTTCACCTTTTGGAACAGGGGAGCCTTAACGCGGGTGATGCTGCCGAGGCTGAGGCGCTCTACATAGCCGGTGAAATTAAGCGCCTGATTGACAGCGGAGCGCCCGTGACCGAAAAAGGTGTGCTGCGGCCGGTGTGCGCGGGCGATATCGCCATTTTGCTGCGCTCACCCAAGTCTCAGGCGGAGGTTTACCGCCGTGCGCTTGAAAAAGTGGGCGTCGAGGCGTTTGCCCAGATTGAGAGCGGTTTTCTGGGCAGCTTTGAAATTATGGCGGTGCTCAATCTCTTGCGTGCGCTGGATAACCCCACGCTGGATATCGAGTTGATCGGTGCGATGCTGTCGCCGATGTTTGGCTTTAGCGATGACGCGCTTGCCAAGATTCGACTGATTGCGCCCAACGGGCATTTTTACCCTGCCGTTAAAAAAGCAGCCGAAACTGACCCGCAGGCCTGTGCTTTTTTAGAGACCTTTGAGCATCTGCGGCGTCGGGCGCTGACAATTAGCGCCGCCGAATTGATCACCGAAGCGGTTGAAACTACCGGTTTTGACCTATTTTGCCGTGCGATGCAGGGGGGCGGCCAGCGGTTTGCCAACCTGCTTTTGCTGGCGCAGTATGCCGAGCAGTACCACCAGAACGGACACCGTGGGCTATCGGCATTTTTAAAGCTGATCGACCGTGCGACGCAAAGCGGCGATCTGGCCCCGGCCTATGTTGGCGAACAGACCAACGCTGTGTTCATCACCAGCATCCATAAATCCAAGGGGCTTGAGTGGCCGGTTGTGTTCTTGTGTCAAGCAGGGCGCGACCATAGCTTTTACCGCAACGATTTAATCCGGCCCACGCTGCTACACTCTGAGCTGGGCTTTGCCTGTGTTCGTCGCGATCCCGCGCTACGGCAGCAGTTTGTGGCTGTGCCGCTTGAGGCGGTGCGGATTGAGAGCGAACGCGCCATGCTCTCAGAGGAATTACGCATCCTTTACGTCGCCGCCACTCGCGCTAGAGAACGGCTCATTATTACCGGCGCTATGAAAAAGGCGTTGGAAACAGCCGAGGCGCTTTCGCCCGACGGCAGCGCGCCCGCCCCGGCTCAGGTACGAGAATGCCAAAACTACGCCGAGTGGCTGCTGCTGGCGCTGGGCTGCTATGGCGACGCGGCGCAGGCGCTGCGTCTGGGCAACCCGCTGGGCCAGATTAGCCTACATTTTGGCTTTTTGGAAGAGCAAACCAACACGGATGCGCCGCCGCAAGCTGAGCAGGACGGGCAGCAAAGTTTGTTCGATGGCGCCGCTGCCGCCGTGCTGCCGCCCGCCGATGAAGCGCTTGTTGCTGAGCTTTCGGGGCGGATGGCTTTCAAATATCCCTTTGCCAAGGCAGCCAAAACACCGTCGAAGCTGGCTGTCTCACAACTGACGCACCCTGAAAGCGGCGAATTCCGCTTTGCGAAAAAGCCTGCATTCGCGCTGGAATCGACATCGTCGGGCAGCGAGCGGGGTACGGCGGTACACGCTTTTATGCAGTTCTGCGACTATGCCTCGGCGCACAAAGACGCTGCCGCTGAGCTGGAGCGACTTAAAAAGGCGGGTATTCTCACCGCTCGGCAGGCTGAGCTGGTGGCGTTGGACAAAATAGAACGTTTTTTTGAAAGCGGTTTGGCACGGCGTATTTTTGCCGCCGGCGAGGTGTTGCGAGAATTTGCCTTTATGGTTAGTGCCGCCGACTGTCCCTCTACGCGTGACCTTGTCGCCGAAAATGATGAAGCACCAATGTTGCAAGGCATCGCAGACTGTATTTTAATCGAAAATGATCACGCAGTAGTCATCGACTATAAAACCGACCATGTTAAAGATGGCGAGATTTTACGTGACCGTTATGCCGGACAATTGGGGCTTTATCGCGAGATGCTGGCTATGGTACTGCCGGTGCCGGTCACTGAGTGCATCATCTGGTCGTTTGCACTTGATTGTGAGATTATGGTCTAGCCCTATTTTCAAGAAATAGAAACCGCCGCGACAGAGTACGATCTGTGCGACGGGATACAACAGGGCAAATATTTATACATTTGGATATTAGCACGCTAAAATAAACATAAGGTATATAAGAATGGCGTATATTATTAATTCGTTTGTGTGAATTAATAGTATACGCCTTGCGTTTTATCTCGTTTTTTGCCTATGCCTACCCAAGTCATTTTGAATTTTTTGCGACGGCCAAGTGTAGTTTATTTCTGAGCAAGGCATTTAAAACGGCGGGTAACGATGCTGACAAACTCGCCCAGTGTGCCGGTTAGCTCGGTGTGCTGCGGCAGAATAATGCCAAATTGCAGAAGCTCGGCACTGCCCTCAACCGGAACAGAAACAACATTATACATTGAGCTTTGAGCATCAAAGGCTTGTATACCAATGGTATAAAAATTGCTGCTTGAAATCAGGTGCATCAGCGCGGAACGCCCAAGAACATAAACAATTTTAGGCGACGAGTTGAGGTCAAATTGCAGGCTTTCGGTTGCCAGGTGGTAGATGAAATCCTCGTACTGGTCGATATAGCGAACAAAACCATAGTTGCGCAGTGCGTTGAGCGTCACTTTTTCGCCGCGTTTGAGCAATTCGTGCTCGCTCGAAATGCAGATGTGCGGGCAGAGATTCACAAGCGGAATAAAGGTCAGCTCCTTTTTTCGGAAAAGGTTCATTAAGTCCTCACTTTGCTCACTGGCAAAGTGGATTACCCCAACATCCGATACGCCCGATTCGACATCGCCGATGACGTCGATGGTGCTGCCTTCGTTAAGCTTGTACGAAAAGCTTTCAAGATCTTCATGCTTCTTACATAGCTCGATAAAGCTTTCCATCGTGTGCGAAAATTTGGTCATGGATATATTAATCGTATCGGCGTGGCGTTTGGTCTTTTTTGCAATCTGCTTGAGACCATCCATCTCTTGCATAATGGCATTGGAATGCTTTAAAAAACGTGCGCCAGCCGTCGTGAGCACCACGCCCTGTTTGGTGCGCAAAAACAGCTCAAACCCAACGTCATCCTCAATATCTTTGATGATGTGGCTTAAGTGAGGCTGAGATATGTATAATGCCTGAGCGGCTTTATTAATGGAACCATATTTTGCGACCGCCACAAAATATTCCAGATGTTTAAGATTCATACTTGCCTCCAGATACTTTATCGTGCTATACGACAAAAGAGTCATCTATTTAATTATGCATACTTTT
Organism: Bacillota bacterium; assembly: GCA_023456995.1. Lineage (GTDB taxonomy): Bacteria > Bacillota > Clostridia > Oscillospirales > Ruminococcaceae > Yanshouia. Next base: position 2,000 of record JAEWNU010000206.1, on the reverse strand, counting down.
GTAGGAAAATCATCAAAAACTTTTCCCCTATCAACGATTTTGTTAAACCTGTTGTAAACAGAAGCGAAATACAGGTGACTATGGATATACAACAAAAGGTATATCGGATATAAGGATCACGTATTGGTAAAATTACGATTAAGCATATAAAATATAATATACGACCCACTCTTTATTGTAATTTGACAGCTTTCTGTAAATATAAGGAGATACCAATAATGATACAACAGGTACTTGACGAGGCGGTAGCATACGCTGCCAGCTTTTCGCATTTGGGCAAATCAGCAAGCTATATACCCGAGCTCGCAAAGGCAGATCCAGCGCAGCTGGGCGCATGCATCATCACAGTGGACGGTGCATGCTACCATGCGGGGGACTGGCATCAACCCTTCACCATGCAGAGCATTTCAAAAACTATTTCGTTGATTCTCGCGCTGCAAACCGCCGGTAAGGATTGCGTATTTTCAAAGGTTGGCGCAGAACCTACCGGGGATGCCTTTAATTCGATCAGCAAGCTGGAAACAAGGGAAGGTCGACCACTAAACCCTATGATTAACGCTGGTGCCATCGCGGTTATGAGCTGTATCGCAAAAGGGGATTGTTGGCCTCGGCTTTTATCTCTGACGCGCAAGCTATGCCGACGCGAGAGCATTGATATTGATGAGGCAGTTTATCATTCAGAAAGTGCCACGGGTATGCGCAACCGGTCGCTGGCCTATTTTATGCAAAGCGAAAATTTAATTGATGGCGATGTTGAAGTGGCACTTGATCTTTACTTTAAGATGTGCTCGCTTTCTGTGACGACCGAGGATCTTGCGAATTATGGTATGATTCTGGCAAACGACGGCATCGACCCCGCCACCGGCGAATGCATCGTGGAAAACGACATTCTGCGCATTGTTAAAACACTGATGGTTACCTGCGGTCTTTACGACGGCTCGGGCGAGTTCGCAATCAATGTTGGCCTTCCATCAAAAAGCGGTGTAGGCGGCGGTATCGTTTCCGCAGCGGAGGGGAAGATGGGTATCGGTGTCTTTGGCCCCGGCCTTGATTCAAAAGGCAACAGCGTCGGTGGATGCCGGATGCTTGAGTACATTTCCAAACATTTGAATTTGCATTATTTTGCCGACCATTCTTCGCACAGCGCAGCGTTAAATAAACCGCGGAAGGCTTTTCGCCCTGCGTAAAAAATTGGCAGGACGTTTGATAACATTTTTTATAAAAGTGGTTGACATTTATAATGCCAACTGCTACTATATATCAGTACAACAAAGCAGAACATATGATGTTCTCACCTGTGCGTGACAGATACGTACAAGGTCAATAGCGACATAGCGCAGCTTTAAGGCTGTTTTTGTTGTCTTTTGATTGGGTGTAGAACAATTGCGTTCTGCACCCACTTTTTTTTAGGTAACGGAGGTGCTTGAACATTAGCATTAAGGAACTACTCATAAATGAGGATATCAAGGATAAAGAAGTTAGAGTGATCGGCGCAGATGGAGAACAGCTGGGCATTATGGATACCCGTGAAGCACAGCGGCTTTCTGTTGAGCAAAATCTTGATCTGGTGAAGATTGCCTCACAGGCCACGCCGCCAGTTTGCCGAATCATGGATTACGGCAAATTTCGTTTCGAGCAGGCCAAAAGAGAAAAGGAAGCCCGTAAAAACCAAAAGATTATCGAAACAAAAGAAATCCGTCTTTCGCTTAATATCGATATTGGGGATTTCAATACGAAGGTGAAACAGGCGACCAAGTTCCTTTCCGAGGGCAACAAGCTGAAGGTTTCCATCCGTTTCCGCGGCCGTGAAATGGCTCATCCCGAAATCGGGCTTGAAGTCATGGCTAGATTCGCGGAGGCCATTGCTGACCGCGGCAATGTGGAAAAGACCGCCAAGCTTGAGGGACGTCATATGCTGATGTTTATAGCCTCAAAACAACCTGCGAAGTAAAATTATTTGGGAGGAAATATAAGATGCCGAAGATTAAGACCCATTCGGG
>JAEWNU010000205.1 GCA_023456995.1 Bacillota bacterium | reverse complement strand
CGTTCGAGCCGGAAACTTCAATGGCTTTAGGCTTCGGCTTCCGTTGCGGATTTTTGGGACTTTTGCACCTCGAAATCATTCAAGAGCGTCTTGAGCGCGAATATAATCTCGACCTTATCACCACAGCTCCGTCGGTTGTCTACTATCTAAATCTGACCGACGGTACGCGGATGCGTATAGATAACCCCACCAATTACCCTGACCCGTCCCTGATAGAATCGTCCGAGGAGCCGTTTATTAAGGCAAGTATCTTCACCCCTTCTGCCTATATTGGCAGTATCATGGAGTTGTGCCAAAACCGGCGTGGCGTTTATATCGATACCAAGTATCTCGACACCGACCGCGTCGAGTTGCATTATCGTTTGCCGCTCAACGAGGTGGTCTACGATTTTTTTGATGCACTGAAATCACGTACCAAGGGCTACGCCTCGTTTGATTACGAACTGGCTGGTTATGAGCCATCTAAGCTTGTTAAACTCGATATCCTGCTCAACGGCGATGTGGTTGATGCGCTGTCCTTCATCGTCCACGCCGAGGGCGCCTACCCCCGTGCGCGGCGAATGTGTGAAAAGCTCAAGGATACCATCCCGCGTCAGATGTTTGAAATTCCGGTACAGGGCGCCGTGGGTGGCAAGATTATCGCGCGAGAAACGGTGAAGGCTATGCGCAAGGATGTTCTGGCCAAGTGCTATGGCGGCGATATCACCCGAAAGAAAAAGCTGTTGGAAAAACAGAAGGAAGGCAAAAAGCGCATGCGTCAGGTCGGCTCGGTCGAACTACCGCAGGAGGCGTTTATGTCGGTCCTCAAACTTGACGAATGACCGGGGGCGTTTATCTGCACGTCCCATTCTGCGCCGCCAAATGCCCTTATTGTGATTTTTATTCGCAACGCGGCGCCGCTGCGGACTATGATCGGTATCTCGCCGCGATGCTCAAAGCAACAGATGGATTTAATGGCACGCTAAAAGCCGATACCATCTATTTTGGTGGCGGAACCCCAGTTTTATTAGGCGCGGAGCGTTTGATCACGCTATTAAATGCGGTCAAAGACCGCTTTGGTAAAGATCCGGCTGAAGTGACCATAGAGGCGAACCCCTGCGCGGTGGATGAGCCGTTTTTACGCCAATTGGCCGAGGGCGGATTTAACCGAATTTCGTTCGGCGTACAGTCGATGAATGACGAGACGTTGCATACGCTGGGTCGCCGGCATTCTGCTGAACGTGCGGCAGAAATGATTTTAGCGGCAAGCCGCGCGGGCTTTAAACACATCTCGGCTGATCTGATGCTGGCAGTACCTGGACAGCGGATTGAAGAAATCGGCACTTCTATCAAGTCACTGGCAACTCTGCCAATTGACCATCTATCGGCTTATCTTTTGAAAATTGAGTCGGGCACTTTTTTTGCCAAACGCTATGCCGACCCGGACGAGGATTTTGCCGCCGATTGTTATCTTAAAATGGTGGAGAGCTGTCATCAGTACGGTTTTGCCCAGTATGAAATTTCAAACTTTTCAAAAAATGAAAGCGCGCAAAGCTTACACAATTTAAAATATTGGCGCTGTCAGCCTTATCTGGGCATCGGTCCCGCAGCCCATTCTTTTTATAACGGCAGACGGTTTTATTTCCCGCGAAATTTTACTGCTTTTACAACCGCGGAAAACCCGTGGGACATCACCGTTGATGACGGTCTGGGCGGCGATGAGGATGAGCGCCTGATGCTAGGACTGCGCTTGAGCGAGGGCATTCGCTTTGATGCCTTTTCAGCGAAATTTGCCGGCCGGATAAAGGAAAAGGCGCCGCCGCTTAAAAGCGCCGGACTGCTCACCATAAGCGACGTGGGCATTTCACTGACTACACAGGGATTTTTGCTTTCTAATTCGGTAATTGCCGCTCTGCTATAGGATTTTTAAAAACACTGGGGAGGGAAACAACAGATGCCGTCTGCCAAAACAGAATGGATCGCGCTTGTATATTCGGTTCCCGCCACCCCCACAAAGGCCCGCGTATTCGTCTGGCGTAAGCTGCGCGCTCTACACGCGCAGGCCCTGCGTCCCGGCATGGCTCTTTTACCCAACGACAAAGAGAGTTTAGCCGCGCTGGATGCTTTGCGAAAAAAAATACAGAGCTTTTCGGGCGATGCGGTACTTCTTGAGATGAACTTCATTAACCCCGCTGAAAACGAAGAAATGCGCCGCCGTTTCATTCGGGCGGATGAGGATGATCTGCGTGATATCCTGAAGGAGTGCACTGATCTGATGGAGCGCATGAAAAAAACTTCCGACCCGGATGTTCGCGCGGACATTGAAAAAGCATTAGATAAAAAGCTGAATATTATAAGAAAGTCTTCTACCGATGTGATGAAGCGTCAGGCAGATGAGTTTGAACAGGCGGTCGGAACATTATTTGATACCTTGCGCAATTTGCCAGCGGAATTTGCCGCTATGCTGCATATTGATAAATAGAGGGTATGCCATGAATTTGTTTTCAATCCCCGAAAAAACTTCGGAAGAATTTTTCCAGCAGCTTGCGTCATTCGACTGCTTCCGAGTAGAGCGCATTGTATCGCAGGGGCATTGTTCTCCCGATAATTTTTGGTATGATCAAACCGAAGATGAGCTGGTCTTTCTGCTTTCTGGCAGTGCACTGCTAAGCTTTGAACATTGTCAGGTTTTTCTAAACGCCGGCGACATGCTATTTATTCCCGCACATTTAAAGCACCGTGTTGAAGCGACCGGGCACACCCCACCCTGCGTTTGGCTTTGCATATTCGGACGCTTCAATCAAACTATGACACAGGAGAACCGACCATGAAAATTTCTGAAATTTGCCAAAACAAACCACTGACCTTTTCGCTGGAGATCTTCCCGCCCAAGCGCGACCGACCTGTCGAAAGCCTTTATGCCACAATGGATCGTCTCTCCTCACTAAAGCCCGATTACATCAGTGTTACCTACGGCGCCGGCGGTTCTCAGGCACAGCAGCAGGTCACCTGTGCGCTTGTATCCCACATACAAAACATCTGCGGTATTACGCCATTGGCTCATTTGACCTGCATTAATTCCACCCGTAGTCAGGTTGATGCGATGCTGGATGCTCTCGAAAAGGAAAAAGTTGAAAACGTTCTGGCTCTGCGAGGCGACCGCGTGCCTGAGGCAGACCCCTCATCGCATTTTTCATATGCAACCGACCTTATCGCGCACATCAGCGCGCGCGGCGGGTTTGATATTGCTGCGGCTTGTTACCCCGAAGGTCACCCCGACAGCGACAACGTAGAGCAGGATATTAAATATCTCAAAGAAAAGGTTGCACTGGGCGCGTCCCACCTTGTTTCACAGCTTTTCTTTGATAATGAGGACTTTTTGCGCATGGCTGAGCTGTGTGATAAAGAAAATATTAAGGTGCCGATTCAGGCTGGTATTATGCCCGTGGTTAACGCTAAGCAGATTGAGCGCATGGTATCGCTCTGTGGCGCTAAGCTGCCCCAGAAATTCGCCAAAATTATGGCACGCTACGGCGATAATCCACAGGCGCTGTTTGACGCAGGGCTGTGTTATGCCACCGAACAGATCATCGACCTGATTGCCAGCGGCGTTTCGGGCGTGCACCTTTATACTATGAATAATCCGGTCATTGCTGAAACTGTTCACAAAAGCATTGCGAACATTCTGGCTTCAGCCAATGGGGGCGCGCTGTGAGACTGTCCCTTACCCGCCCGCTTGCAATTGATAAAAGTGAGGCACTCCGGTATTTGAGAAGCCGCGAGGACGCATCCCTTTCAGGTGATCTAACTGCGGCCGCTGACAAAATTTTGGCCCTCGCTGCGCCTGCCGCGGCGGCGGTTGTTCTCCCGCTTTGCCGTCAGGACGAGAGTCAGCTGGTTTGCGGCGGACTTTCTTTGCCTGGAACAGCCATCGAACGCCATTTAGAGGGCTGTAACCAATGCATGCTTTTAGCCGTCACACTTGGTTTTGCAGTGGATCGTCATATCTCGATTTTGGGTCAGTCCAGCCCCTATCAGGCGCTTCTGCTGGATGCCTGTGCAACGACTGCAATTGAGGATTTGGCAGACCACGCCACTGAGCGAGGGCGCGCGCAGTTGTTATCGGAGCCACATGCTGTGACTTTCCGCTTTTCGCCGGGCTATGGCGATCTGCCGCTGTCACTGCAGCCCAAGCTGCTCGAACTGTTGGATGCGCGGCGCCTGCTCGGGCTTACGGTCGGTAGTTCGCTGTTGCTTTCCCCAATAAAATCCGTCACCGCCATTATTGGAATTAAAGATATTGACGAGGCCACAGCAACCGCCACAACTTCTTCCACAACACCGGGCTGTTCTACCTGCACTATGGCGGAACGCTGCCCTTATAGTAAAACCAAAACGAAAGGCTGATTCCATGAACCGTTTTTTAGAGGCGCTAAATAACCAGATTATCTTCACCGACGGTGCCATGGGCACTATGCTGCAGCGTTCAGGGCTTAATCCGGGTGAAAACCCATCGCTGCTGTGCATCACTGCCCCTAAGGTCATTGAAGATATTCATGCCGCTTACTTTAAGGCGGGCAGTCATCTCGTTTTTACTAACACTTTTTCAGCCAGTGCACCTAAACTGGAAGGCACCGGCTATAGCGTTGACGACGTGATTTCAGCGGCTGTAGACTGTGCCAGACGTGCAGCCACCCCCTTTGATGGCATGGTGGCACTCGACATCGGCCCGTTAGGAGAACTTTTGGAACCACTGGGCACCATGCCCTTTGAGCAAGCCGTTGAACTCTTCGCTGAACAGGTCAGGGCAGGTGTGAAGGCAGGCGTGGACTTGATCGCCATTGAGACAATGATGGATGTCTACGAAGCCAAGGCTGCTTTGCTGGCTGCCAAGGAATGCAGCGACTTGCCCGTGATGGTGACCATGACCTTTGAGGCGGGTGGCAGAACCTTTACCGGCTGTGATATTCCCTCTATGGCATTGACATTAGAAGGCCATGGCGCCGATGTAATCGGCGTCAACTGTTCGGTGGGGCCGCTACAATTAGGCAAGATCATCACTGAGTTGCGCCGCTGGACGCGACTGCCAATCGCCGTAAAGCCAAACGCTGGACTGCCCAACGCGGGTGGTGGCTACGATTTATCCGCCGAACAGTTTGCGGACGGCATGCGTACCTTGATTACCTGCGGCGCGTCGGTTGTGGGCGGTTGTTGCGGCACCACGCCGGAATATATCTTAGAACTTACCCATACAACAAACGCTATGGTGCCAACTTCCGCGCCTAAAACCGTTCCGTGTGCCACCTGTTCGTCCACTGTTTCGGTTTGGCTTGATGCACCAATCGTCATTGGTGAACGGTTGAATCCAACCGGCAAAAAGCTGCTTAAACAGGCACTGGCCGATTCTGACATGGGCTATATTTTGCGCCAGGCTGTTGCCCAGCAGGAGGACGGCGCACAAATTCTCGACGTCAACGTCGGCTTGCCCGGAATAGACGAGCCTGCTATGATGGCTAAGGTCGTAAAGGCCATTCAGTCCGTATGCCCGTTGCCACTGCAGATTGATTCTTCCAACCCCGACGCAATTGAGGCTGGTTTAAGGGTGTACAATGGTCGCGCCCTCGTCAACTCAGTCAACGGCAAGGATGAAATTTTAGACCGGTTGCTACCAGTTGTTAAAAAATACGGTGCGGCGGTTGTCGGTCTTACACTGGATGAAAGCGGCATCCCGGAAACAGCCGAGGGGCGTGTGGAGATCGCCAAGAAAATTATTGCACGCTGTGAACAAGCGGGCATTCCCCGCGAAGATGTTATCATCGACTGTCTGACAATGACGGTTGGCGCCGACCAGCGAAATGCGGAAATAACGCTTGAGGCAGTACGCCGCGTACATGCGCTGGGAATCAAAACTGCGCTGGGGGTTTCAAATGTCTCCTTTGGTCTGCCCCGTCGGGACCTTGTCAATCGCACATTTTTTACGTTGGCGTTACAGGCGGGACTTAACCTTTCGATTATCAACCCCGCCGATGCCGGCATGATGGAGGCACTTTCGGTATTCCGCATGTTGTTTGGCTATGATGCTAACGGCGAGGATTATATCAGCCGTTTTGCGCAGACGACGGCACAGCCTCTCATTGCTGCCACTCCGGATAAGAGTGTGCAGAGTGATGTCGCTGCGGCTATCCACGCCGGTTTAGTGCAGCAGGCCGCTCAGGCTGCGCGCAGTTTGCTGGAATCCACTACGCCTGAAACGCTCATTGCGCACATTCTCATTCCAGTTCTCGATGATGTAGGCAAGCGCTATGAGAAAAATGAAATCTTTTTGCCCCAGCTTATCCGCTCAGCGGGTGCGGCCAAGGCTGCCTTTGATGTGGTGCGTGAACAAATTGCAGCATCTAAAAGCGAACAGGCTGACCATGGCACTATTGTGCTGGCAACAGTTCAGGGCGATATTCATGATATCGGCAAGAATATCGTGCGCGCCGTGCTGGAAAACTACGGCTATCGTATCATCGACTTAGGGCGCGACGTCCCCCCCGCAGCAGTTGTTGAGGCAGTTAAGTCAGCCAAAGCCACGCTGTGCGGTCTTTCTGCCTTGATGACTACCACGCTGCCCGCTATGGAAGAAACGATTAAACTACTTCATGCACAATGCCCTGACTGCCGTGTGGTGGTTGGTGGCGCGGTTCTTACCGCGGACTATGCCTCCGCCATAGGCGCACATTATTACGCGAAAGATGCTTCTGCCACAGTTTCGGCTGCAAAAGCCGTTTTTGGCTCATAATTGATTTATACTACTGCCGCTGCTTTGCACGTTTATGATTGACTTTTTATTTGTATTGAGCTATAATGTTTAGGCGTTGGTTGAACATATTAGGTCATATGCTTTTGGTTTTTTGAGCAAAACGAGCAAAGCAGCGGTAATATGTCTGCCCTAACTTAATACGGAGCGGTATCGAAGTGGTCATAACGGGACTGACT
>JAEWNU010000204.1 GCA_023456995.1 Bacillota bacterium | reverse complement strand
ATCCTGCATCGGGTCTATAGCCGACACAATCTGACGCAAATAGCGTGACTGGCAATTGCCTAGAAGCGCTATCACTTTAGGCAGTTGCCGCAATGCAGCAGCAAAGCTGCACAGTTCCCTGGGATTTGTCGCTCCGCACACTATGCGGGTAAGCAGGCGTTCCATATCGTAAATACCGCTGAGCTGTTCCGTTAAATCCAGCCGCAGCATCGTATCGTCCTTTAGCTCTGCGACAACGTTTAAACGCTTTTCAATCATCACTGGATGACAAAGCGGCTGCTCAAGATAGCGACGCAGCAGGCGCTTACCCATCGCGGTTTGGGTCTTATCAATCACCCAAAGCAAGCTGCCGCGTTTCTCACCGCTGCGCATGGTCTGGGTCAATTCCAAATTTCTTCGGGCAGTGGCATCCAACACCATATAGCGGGTTTCGTTGTAGCGCTCCAGCGCAATCAGGCGCTCTACACCCGTCTTTTGAGTGTCGTGAAGATAATGAAGTAGCCCGCCTAAAGCGCAAGCCGTTTCAAACTCGGAAGCCGCGCCATCCGGTGCGCAGGCGGCTGCACCAAATTGAGCTGCAATTAACGCGTTGGGCGCACTACCCGTGTAGGCCTCCTGCGAAATCACATCGGCGCAGCAGCACAAGCGCTCTTTTAAAAACGCGCCCATCTCTGTAAAGTTCAAAAACTTGTCGTTAAAAACAACTTCGCTGGGCGAAAACCTTGCCAGCTCATTCTTTAAGGTCGCTAAATCTCCTGAGGGCAGGTGCGTAACAAACACCTGCCCTGTGGAAATATCAGCGAATGCAAGGCCAAATGCACTTTCACCTGCATACACCGACGCAATATAGTTATTAGCCCCCTCATCAAGCATATTTGCTTCAATCAGGGTTCCAGGCGTTACAACGCGAATTACCTCGCGTTTAACAACACCTTTTGCCTCTTTGGGATCTTCGACCTGTTCACAAATCGCAACTTTATAACCTTTTTTGATCAACCTTGCGATATAGGCCTCACAGCTGTGATAAGGCACGCCGCACATCGGTGCACGATCTGTCTGCCCGCAATCTCTGCCGGTCAGCACCAGCTCCAGCTCGCGTGAAGCAACTTGGGCATCCTCATAAAACATTTCATAAAAGTCGCCCAATCGAAAAAACAGAATATGATCCTTGTGCTGTTCTTTGATCTCAAAGTACTGCTGCATCATTGGAGAAAGCGGCGCCATGCTCATCACCCCGAATTTAAGAGAATTTAAGACAGTCTGCATTATGCAGCAGTCAAACAGTGTGTGCGGTCACACACCAAAAAACAATTACAAAGCGTTGGGCAGCACAAGCGGCCCAAATAATGCTATGGTAGGCCTCGCCTTAGTGGCAGCCGCCGCAAGAACCGCAGGAGCCTGAGCAGCTCGTTTGCTGTTCAATTGTGTCAGGATCCTGACCGTTCGCACTACCGGTGATGATCTGGGAAATAAAGTTTAAGGTGCCTTCCAACTGTGCCTTAGCGGCATTATAAGCCATCATGGTGGGGTCTTCGGTCACGTTCTGGTAGAGGGTGCGCAGCTTGGAATCGAGCTCAGTGATCAAATCCTCGTTCTTTTCGCCCTCGCTTTTCATAACCTCCTGGTTAAGCTTGAGGCGAAGCTCGGAAAACTCGTTGATCTTGCTCTGCAGTTCAGCGGATTTCTCAGTTGCTGCACTAGCTTCACTCATCTTTTTATAAAGCTCATCCTGCTGGATCGCTTTGCCCAGTTCGCGCGCCATTGTAATAATATCCATTTTTTTAACTCCTTCGTTTATAAATCATTTATACTATTATCCACAAGCGCAAAGCGCACAGTGGGATAATTGCCTTAAAACAAGTAGCGGGACGAAATTATCACAAAATCGCTCCAACCATCGCCCAGTTCATCGCTTCCGTGATTTTGATATCTACAAAACAACCAATCAAATTGTGTTCACCCTTTGCTTCCACAATGATGTTACCCTCGGAACGTCCCGCAATAAAGCCTTCTCCGCTTTTGCCCACAGCGTCGATTAGAACCCGTAGCGTTTTACCAATCATCGCGTGGTTTTGTTCACTGCAAATATCCTGTTGAACCTTCAGCAGTTCTCTAAACCAATCAGATTTATCCTTTTCAGAAACGATATCCGGCATTTTGGCGGCGCTTGTCCCGCTTCTTCGCGAATAAATAAAGGTAAAGAGTGCATTATAGCCCAGTTCTTTGATCAGGTTGAGCGTATCGAGAAATTCCTCTCGTGTTTCGCCCGGGAAGCCGACGATGATATCGCTTGAAAAGGTCACGTCCGGAATGCGCTGCTTCGCGTATGCGATCAGTTTGCGGTAATGTGCAGTATCATAATGGCGGTTCATTGCCTTTAGCACACGATCATTGCCACTCTGCACCGGCAAATGAATATGATGGCAGATATGCTCACCTTCTGCGATGGCGTCAATCAGCGCAAAGGTACAGTCCTTCGGGTGCGAAGTCATAAAACGAAGGCGATACTCTCCAGGGATTTTATCCAGTCGCTTTAAAAGCATCGTAAAATCGTAGGGCGGATTTAAACCCTTTCCGTATGAATTGACATTCTGCCCGAGCAGCGTAATTTCTTTAAAGCCCTGTGCTAGAATTTCTTTAAATTCTGTTTCTACCATTTCGGGCGCACGCGAAACCTCTCGCCCGCGCACATGAGGCACGATGCAGTAAGAACAAAAGTTATCACAGCCCTGCATGATGGGCAGCCAAGCTTTGACACCTTCTTCTCGTACAACCGGCACGCCTTCCACTACAGTTTTTGCAGATTCGTGGTGAAATACCCGTTTATTTTTAGAAAGACGGTCAGCAATCATGCCGGGCAGCCGATGTAACGCTCCGGTGCCAAACACGATATCGACGTATGGAAAGCTGTTTTTAATCTTGTCGGCTACCGACTGTTGCTGCATCATGCAACCACACAGCGCAATCATCATGTCTGGACGGGCGCGTTTAATGTTTTTTAAAGCGCCTACATTACCAAATACACGATCTTCAGCTGTTTCGCGCACCGCACAGGTATTGAAAAGCACAAAATCGGCGTTATCGGCATTATCGGTAAATCCAAAGCCCATTTTGACCAACAGCCCTTTGATGTGTTCGGTGTCCGCAACGTTTTGCTGGCACCCAAAGCTGTGTACAAACGCCAACGGCGGGTGATCAAAACGCGCCTGTATCAGCTGCGCTGAACGCGCGAGCATAAAGTCTTCAAACTGCTCGTCAGGCAGCTCCAAACGGAGGGAATCGCTCACGGTATTACTCCTTTTCGGTGTCAAATATAACTAAAATAGTATAGCATAAAATATTTTTCTACACAACACTCACCGGTGTAAATCGGCATGGGGATTAGAATACAGCACCTCTAGCTCGAAAAGCGGATACGGGGATTATGCAGTAAATTCTTTGCGTCAAAAGACAGACCTTAAAAAGTGCCGTATAGACACCCGATACTAAAGCATTTTTTTGAGATAACGCCCCGTGTAGGACGCCTCACAGGCTGCGATCTGTTCAGGCGTACCGCAGGCCACCAGCTCACCGCCGCGGTCACCGCCCTCTGGGCCGAGGTCAACGACATAATCGGCGACCTTAATAACATCGAGATTATGCTCAATAACCACCACTGAGTTTCCGGCGGTCACCAGTGTCTGTAAAACCTCAACAAGCTTGCGTACATCATCGGTATGCAGCCCTGTCGTCGGCTCATCCAGAACATAAATCGTCCGTCCGGTAGCTCGCTTTGAAAGCTCAGTCGCCAGCTTGACGCGCTGCGCCTCACCACCCGAAAGCGTAGTGGCGGGCTGACCCAGTTTGACATAACCTAGACCCACGTCATAAAGTGTTTGTATGCGCCGGCGTATTTTCGGAATGTTCTCGAAAAACTCCACCGCTTCTTCCACGGTCATTTCCAAAATGTCATATATGCTCTTGCCTTTATATTTAATCTCCAGTGTCTCACGATTATAACGCTTGCCCTTGCACACTTCGCAGGGAACATAAATATCGGGTAAAAAGTGCATCTCAATCTTGATAATGCCGTCGCCCTGACACGCTTCGCACCGCCCGCCCTTAACATTAAACGAAAACCGCCCGCCAGTATAGCCGCGCAGGTTCGCCTCATTGGTGGTCGCGTATAATTCACGGATATCAGTAAATACGCCTGTGTAGGTTGCAGGGTTGGAACGCGGTGTGCGACCAATTGGCGACTGGTCGATTGCGATGACCTTATCAAGCGCCTCAATTCCCAATATCTCGTCATGCTTGCCGGGTTTGATGCGTGCGCCGTTTAACTCACCCGCTAACTTTTTATAGAGGATTTCGTTGATCAGCGAGCTTTTGCCCGAACCAGAAACGCCAGTCACCGCCGTGAGTGTACCCAGTGGAATGGAAACATCAATATTTTTAAGGTTGTTGTGACATGCTCCTTTAATCACAAGCTGCAAACCGTTGCCCTGTCGCCGCACCTCGGGCACAGCAATTTTTTCGCGTCCGCTCAGATAATTGCCCGTGACTGAAGATTTGCATTTCATCAGTCCCTTAAGATCACCGGCGTATACGACATTTCCACCGTGAACACCCGCCCCCGGACCGATATCGACGATGAAATCCGCTGCACGAATCGTATCTTCATCGTGTTCGACCACTATGACGGTATTGCCCAGATCGCGCAATCGCTGCAGCGTGGCAATCAGCTTGTCGTTGTCGCGCTGGTGCAGGCCGATAGAAGGCTCGTCCAGAATGTACAAAACCCCCATAAGGTAGGAGCCTATCTGGGTGGCAAGGCGTATGCGCTGACTTTCGCCGCCCGAAAGCGTTCCAGCCGCACGTGAAAGCGTAAGATATTCCAGACCGACGCTCTTTAAAAACCCTAAACGTTCGCGGATTTCTTTTAAAATCTGAGTGGCGATCATCTGCTCGCGCTGGGTCAGTACTAGCGCATCCAAAAAATCAAGCGCCTTAGCTACCGACAGGGCCGAAAACTGGCTGATATTGATGCCACCCACCGTCACCGCCAGCGAAACCGGCTTTAAGCGTTCGCCGTGGCAATCCGGGCAGAGCACCGAGCTCATCCAGCTTGCAATCTCTTCCCTCATCCATTGGCTGGAAGTTTCGCGGAAGCGCCGCTCCAGGTTGTTGACGACACCTTCAAAATCAGTGTGGTATGCCCCGCGCATGCTGCCTGTCTCGCGCCGTACCGTGATTTTTTCACCATTATTGCCAAACAGCAGAATCTCCTGCGCAGATTTCGGCAGCTTTTTGAATGGGGCATCCAGTGAAAAGTTGTAGTGCTCGGCCAATCCCTCATAATACATCTGAGCGATTCCACCCTCGGCGTAGTACCAGCCGCTGGCCTTGATGGCACCCTCACGAACTGAGAGGTTTTTATTTGGCACCACAAGGTCAGGGTCAACTTTCATAAAGGTTCCCAGACCGGTGCATTTCTCACAGGCACCAAACGGACTGTTAAACGAGAACATACGTGGTGCAAGGTCATCGATGGAAATATCGTGTTCGGGGCACGAATAGCTTTGAGAAAACAGCAGTTCCTCCCCGTCGATCACATCGATTAGCACGAGACTGCCGGTCAAGGAAAGCGCTGTCTCAATCGAGCCTGCCAGGCGAGAACGGATGGAGGGAGACACCACCAGACGGTCGATAACCACCTCTAAGGTATGTTTTTTGTTCTTTTCCAGCGTAATATTTTCTGATAGATCATACATATGTCCGTCGACCCGAACGCGTACATAGCCCGAGCGACGCGCTGAATCCAGTTCTTGCTGATGAGTGCCTTTGCGCCCACGGATGACCGGCGCCATGACCTGAATCTTGGTCTTTTCGGGCAACGTGAGTACACGGTCGACCATCTGATCCACCGTCTGTTGAGATATTTCGCGTCCGCATATCGGGCAGTGCGGAATGCCGATTCTGGCGTAGAGCAAGCGCAGATAATCGTAAATCTCGGTGACGGTGCCCACCGTAGAACGCGGATTATTGGATGTAGATTTTTGGTCGATTGAGATCGCGGGTGAAAGCCCCTCGATGCTGTCGACATTGGGCTTTTCCATCTGGCCCAAAAACTGCCGCGCGTAGGAGCTCAGACTTTCAACGTAGCGGCGCTGACCGTCCGCATAGAGCGTATCAAACGCCAGCGAACTTTTGCCCGAACCCGACAACCCGGTGAACACTACAAGTTGATCGCGCGGAATGGTCAGATCAATATTTTTCAGGTTATGCTCTCTGGCGCCTTTTATAATAATTTGGTCCTTTGTCAAGTGAAGATTCCTCCGTGGACTTTATTTTTGTTCTTACAAAAACCGATGGCTGATAAAACGTAATTTGCCATCGTTCGCGCGTTTTAGAATGATTTCTCGTCGGGGGGCTTTGTTGTGTACAAAATCCTCTAGCTGCGCCTCGGGAATATTATCCCCGCCCCATAGGGAAAACCCACCCATACTGTCATAGATATAGACTGCCTCGACACAGTAGCCGTCCGCTGTCGCCTTATAATCAAGCACTATGGGCAGCACGCCATAGCCACCACCCATATGCGGCGGAGTAATGACACCTTCCAGCTCAAAATATCTCCATTTGGAATAGTGGTCACCATCGAG
>JAEWNU010000203.1 GCA_023456995.1 Bacillota bacterium | reverse complement strand
CGAAAAGTACTGGCTGAAAATCCGACAGCTATAGACGGACGTATCTATTCTTTACAGGTGCGCCCAGAATTAAAAGAGCTGTACTGCCATAAAATTGACATGCTTGGCAGTGCCGGCAAAATCTGATGAAAATATCAAACTGATTAAACGAGCCGATGCTTAAATGCATCGGCTCATATTATGTTTGTCAACCTGAATGATTAATCACCAGCACATCGTTTTCCTTGAGCACCGTTGATCCCTGTGGAATCAGCACCCTGCCCTTTCGCTGTATCATAATAATCAGCATATCCGGCTTTTTAAAGACATCCGCAACGCGCTTACTTTCCCACTTATCGCCCTTAGCAATACGCTTTTCAAATAACGAAATTCCGTCGATATTTCCCGGCGCCTTCGCACTTAAAATAAGCTTATCGCTCGGCTGAAGTATCGTTTTTCCGTTTGGGACAATCTTTTCGCCGTTGCGCAGCAAAAGAACGAGAATTGTCTCCGCCGGCAACAGAATATCCTGAATCATGCTGCCCGACCACGGATGATTTTCTGGCACCGAAAACTGAATAAACTGAATGGGCACCTCATCGCTGTAATCAGTAAAGGTCTTCATAACATCGGCGCCCTCGTCAATCATATCTAGCCTGCGGGCCACCGCCGGTATTAAAGAGCCTTGTAACAATATCGACAGCAACACGATAAAAAACACAATGTGGAACAGGTCGTTGCTGGTGTAAGCTGGGCTGATGGTCGCCATAACCGCAAAGACAATTGATGCCGCGCCGCGCAGCCCAGCCCATGACACAAGCATCTGCTGTTTAAAAGTGCCGCCAAGCGGCGTCAAAATTGCAAATACGGCCATTGGACGCGCTACGAAGGTCAAAAACAGTGCGATGGCCAACGCGGTAAACGCCACATTGAACAACAGCGATGGCGTAGCCAGAAGCCCTAGCAAAAAGAACAGCACCACCTGCATCAGGCCGGTGGCCGTGTCAAAAAAGTGCACAATAGCCTTTTTATTTTTAATTTCGTGGTTGCCGATGATAATACCAACGATATAGGCGCTTAAATAACCGTTTCCGCCCAGCGCTTCGGGCGCGGCATAAGAAAGAATCGCCACGCCGAGGATGAAAATAGCATCAAATCCGTCCGCTGCAAACCGAAACGTTTTAAGCGCCCATAGCGCCCCCATCGCAATGACCACCCCGAACAATGCGCCATAAACCAACTGCGCAAAGATCATGTAGGCAACCTGTTCGCCCTTGACGCTGCCGCTCATAACCGAGAGAATGATAACCGTGAGCATATAAGCGCAGGGGTCGTTACTGCCGCTTTCAACCTCAAGCATTGAAGCGGTGTTGTATTTAAGGTTCAACCGCTTGGAGCGGAGAACTGAGAATACCGAAGCCGCGTCGGTTGAACTGATAACCGCACCGATGAGTAAGCTTTCGAGCCAATTGATCCTCAGCACAAAATGACAGAACAATCCGGTTATTCCGGCTGTCAGCGCAACTCCCGCAGAAGAAAGCAGTACCGCCTGCGTCACAACGGGCTTTGCCTCGCTCCATTTGGTGCCAAATCCACCGTAAAACATGATGAAAATCAGCGCAATGGCGCAAATTTGCCCGGCGAAGGCATAGTCGTCAAAGGGTATTTTCGCCACGCCTTCGACGCCAAACAACATGCCCAGCAAAATAAATGCCAACAGTACGGGAATGCCCAGTTTGCTGGAAAGCTTATTAAAGGCCACACAGGTGATTAATACGGTGGCGGCTAATAATAGGTAAACCGGCAAAAATCAAACCTCCTTTTTACACAGCACACTGCAATTTGATTACATGGGGGCTCTGGACCCATATGCCCCAAAACCATACTGGGAGCGACATTATGGGTTATGTAACGCTGAAAATCGGAGGTACTTGTCAAAAGCCTCTGAACTGATATACAGCACCTAGGCGAAATTATTACCTGCCGTTTTTAAACACCATCATCATCTCGCGAGTCAGACTCAGGTTGTCGGGCTGCAGCGCTATTTCCTCCCGGGAAAACCACTCGGCTGAGGCAAGCTCGTCGGTTTGCAGCGTAACGGTAGTATCGCCATCCACTTCGGCAAAAAAGCCACACAGCAATGAGCTTGAAAAAGCCCACGGCTGATTCTTGTAGTAAGTGATATTCTTAACCTTAAGGCCAACCTCTTCCATCACCTCGCGCTCAACCGTCTGCTCCAAAGTCTCGCCAATTTCTGTAAAGCCCGCCACAAGTGCGTAGTTGGAATAGGGCCGATCGGCATATTTAGTCATCAAAAGCCGGTCACCGGCCGTAATGGCGACGATAACACCAGGTGATATTTTGGGATAAATGCTATTGCCACAGCTTGCACAGGCTAGCATACGCTCTTTGTCGCTGGGAACCAGCGCCTGCCCACAGCGTCCGCAAAATTTATTATCATTGTACCAGTTGTATAATTGCCATGCAACAAAGCCTGCAAATGCCAAATCACTCGGCAGCGCTGTGCGAAAAAGGGTAATATTTTGAAAGCCAAAACCGTCGGGCATACTATAACCGCTCGTACTCAAGAGAAAATAATCTGCGTCGTCAATCGAAAATAAAAAAGTGCAGTCGCCAAGTCTGGCGCCAAGTCCCGCCAGCGTCGGATAGAAAACCTTCTCCCCGCTTTTGTGGCACAACACCGTATTTTTGTCGAAAACAAATACTGTGTCGCTATCTCTGGGGCTTTTTACATGAAAGGCGTTGTCATATTTCTTTGGTGCAATATCCTGTATCACGCGTGAATCTTCCTTTGCCCATTAATTTAACGGCGACACAGACCAGTTGCTGTCATCGTTACAGCGATTATTATATCACCCCAACGCAAAAAAGTCATGTACACCTGTTTAAATATCTTTGTCTTCATTACCGAGATGGACATTTTAGTAATTGATAATCTAGATATACTTGTAGTATTATTTCAGTAATTCGTCTTGTATGAAAAATACGATTTCAATTTATGGCTAAAATGCTTTTCAGCCCAAATCAAGTCTTTGCTGCAGCAGTCTGGTGTATTAAAAGGCAATGCATGTTATAATCGTTTAAATAAATAGTAGATAGATTACCGCTTACTCCAACAAATAATTAAGTTTATGAAGTGATGCTGTTACTTCTCCAACAAGATCCGCTCTGAACCTGAGAGGATCTCATATGTATATCGCACGATGAAAAAGCGAAAGAGTCCCAGCCGTTTTAGCAGCACATTCCATCTTATAGTTGAAACTGGAGGTGAATACATGACCCTAAATAGCAACCTGCACTTCTGGAGTAATGTTTCGGGCATTTATGATGTAATTATGAAAAAGAGCCGAACTGCTTATTCGCAAATGTATGCACTCATCCGTGAGCGGTTAACCCCTGACATGCAGGTCTTAGAGCTGGCCACCGGCACAGGACTAATTGCTATAGCAGTCGCAAACAGTGCCAAAAGCATTGAGGCAATCGACTTCTCCCCTGATATGATTGCCACAGCCAAACGCAAGCCCACACCACCAAATGTTAGTTTTTCGGTACAGGATGCTTGCAACCTCCCCTATGCAGACGATAGCTTTGACTGTGCCATTATATCAAACGCACTGCACATTATGCCCAACCCTGAGGTAGCACTGCAAAACATCCACCGCGTACTAAAGCGCGACGGACTGTTGATTGCCCCCACTTTTGTGCATGCCAGCAGTGGCCTTCGGGGCCGGATCAGCGCACAGGTAATGGCACTGGTCGGTTTTAAATTACACCATAGGTGGACCGCGTCGGAGTACCGCACCTTTCTTGAAAATAACGGCTTTTTAGTGCAGCGGGTCAAAATTTTAAAATCCAATTTTCCTTTAGCTTATATCGAAGCCGTAAGGCAATAACAAGACCGCTTCTGATCACTTCTGATGCCGGTGCTGGCGTTAATTTACAAAGGACTGACCGGCGGATGCAGGTGCCGATAACATCATCGTGTTGGATAAGGGCGTGTTGCCGAAACAGGGTACACATAAACAGTTGCACACTAAAAGGGGCTGTATAAGCATCGGTGGGCGTGGATACCCAGATAAGTGATCGGGCGATATAATATTCATTCCCTTAAAGAAGTAGATTCGTTTGCTTATAAGCATCAGGGAAAAAGTATCAAAGAACGGCGGAATCCACAGCGGGCATTCATACCGCCGCTGCGATAAGCGAAACCGTCAAGCCGCGTAATCGGTCTAGCGGTATCGATACACCCCAAGTCACGCCAAATTGCCCGTTTTGTGAAGCTTTACAGAAAAGGTCGAGTGAAGCAAAAGACTTTCGACAAGCTATAGAAAAAGACGAATCAACACCTTCGACAAAGGCGTTGATTCGTCTTTTCTGCCTACTTATGTCTTTCAGTCGCAGACCCCATATGCTATCGGTATGTCAGTGACGAGCCTCCTGTGCATCTGCCTTGGTTGGATGAATAGTACCGTGCGCATGTGCCGGTGGCGCATAAATCGTATAGACCCTAAGCGGCCGTGTACCAGTGTTAATTAGATTGTGCCATGTTCCAGCTGGAACAATAAATGCAAAGCCGTCAGAAACATTTCGACGCAGCGTCAGGTTGTCTTGCGCATCCCCCATCAGCACCATGCCCTGTCCCTGCTCAACGCGAATAAACTGGTCATGGGTAGGGTGAACCTCTAGACCAATTGATTCTCCGGGGTTGATGCTCATCAGCACAAGCTGAAGGTTTTCCCCGGTCCAAATTGCCGTGCGAAACATGCTGTTTTGCTTGGTGGCACGGTCAATATTGATAACGAACGGCATAGCGCCATAGTCGATAAGCAATGGGTTGCTACCGGAATTCATGTTATTATTATCCATTCATATGTCACGCCCTTTCAGTGTTTTATAACATCATATGCTTTTAATTGATAGACGTGTTAAAACCAAGCTTTTAGATATCGTGGAGCGTTATAAAAAAGCCGTGCTTTCAGTTTTTGAAAGTACGGCTTTGCAATTTATTTATTATTCCGGCAAGTAGTAGTGCTCCCCTTAAAGTGTCTTATCAGCGAGGGACGCCGCTACAAACTCTCTAAAAAGCGGATGGGCGTGGTTGGGGCGGCTCTTGAATTCGGGGTGGTACTGCACACCAACAAAGAAACGGTTTGCCGGAATTTCCACCGCTTCGACCAGACGGTCGTCTGGTGAAGTACCGGTGATGTGCAGGCCCGCTTGCGTCATCTTCTCACGATAATTGTTGTTAAACTCGTATCGATGGCGGTGACGCTCGTGAATTAGCGACTGCGCGTAGGCACGAGCCATGTGACTGCCCTGTGCAATCTTGCAGGGATACGCACCCAGACGCATGGTTCCACCCATGACAACGCCGTGCTGGTCGGGCATGAGGTCGATGACCGGATATTTCCCGTCAGGCGCAAACTCCGTGGAGTTTGCATTCTCCATTCCCAGTACATCGCGCGCAAACTCAATAACCGCAATCTGCATGCCTAAGCAAATTCCAAAATAGGGCACATTGTGCGTTCTGGCGTATCTTGCCGCCGCAATCTTTCCTTCGATGCCACGGTCTCCAAAGCCGCCAGGCACCAGAATGCTGTCGCAGCCGCCAAGCAGTTCGGCTGCAGTATCATCAGTGACATCCTCAGCCTCTATCCATGTCAGATGCACTCGGGCGGAATTTTCAAAGCCAGCATGCTGCAAGGCCTCTGCCACCGATAGATAAGCGTCATGCAGTCGTACATATTTGCCGACAATCGCAATCGTCACATCCTTGGTACGATTTTCGATGCGGGTCAGCATCTGGTTCCATTCGGTCATGTCCGGCTCGGCGCATGCTATCTGCAATTCACGGCAAACAATCTTTGCAAGGCCATTTTTCTCGAGCATCATAGGTGCTTGATACAGAACCGGCAGGGTGATATTTTCGATTACGCAGTCTTCTTTTACGTTACAAAATGACGCGATCTTATGCAGAACTGAAATCTCGATCGGCTCATCACAACGGCAAACAATAACAGTAGGCGAAATACCCATTGCCTGCAGTTCCTTTACCGAGTGCTGAGTCGGCTTGCTCTTATGCTCGCCCGAGCTCTTAATGTAAGGCACCAGAGTCACGTGAATAAACATACAATTGTGCTGCCCCACCTCAAGCGAAACCTGTCGGATAGCCTCTAGGAACGGCTGGCTTTCGATATCACCGACCGTACCGCCAATTTCGGTGATGACCACATCTGCGTCAGTCTTTTTTCCCACCGAATAGATAAAGTTTTTGATCTCTCCGGTGATATGTGGAATAACCTGCACCGTCTCGCCGAGATAGTCACCGTTACGCTCTTTATTAAGCACGTTCCAATAAACCTTGCCGGTGGTCAGGTTGGAGTATTTGTTCAGATTCTCGTCAATAAAGCGCTCGTAATGGCCCAAATCAAGATCGGTCTCAGCGCCATCCTCGGTGACAAACACCTCGCCATGCTGATAGGGGCTCATCGTTCCAGGGTCTACATTGATATAGGGGTCTAGCTTCTGCGCTGCCACTTTTAAGCCACGCATACGCAGCAAACGCCCCAGTGAAGCCGCCGTAATTCCCTTGCCTAGCCCGGAAACAACGCCGCCGGTGACAAACACATATTTGCTCATAGACAAATCTCCCCTTCAAATACCACAGCCGCAGGGCCAGTCATCAAGACTGTCTCACCGGTATAACGAATCGTCAAATCGCCGCCGCGAAGCTTCAAGGTTATATCGGTGTTCATCTTACAGTGGCCACACAGCACCGCCGCCACTGTCGTAGCGCAGGCGCCCGTTCCACAGGCTAGCGTCTCGCCGCTGCCGCGTTCCCAGACGCGCATTTTGAGCGTATGGTCGTCGATCACCTCAACAAATTCGGTGTTCACCCGTTCGGGGAAAAGCGGGTCGTTTTCGTAGGCCGGGCCAATTTTTTCAAGGTCTAGCGCATCAATATTCTCGGTGAAAAGCACACAATGCGGATTACCCATTGAAACGCAGCTAAAGCGGCGCATCTGGCCCGCCAGCATATGTTCAACGTTTATTGCCTTCTCACCTGAAAGCTTCACCGGAATCTCTTCCGGAACTAAAACAGGCTTGCCCATATCCACCTGAACAGCGATCACCTTACCATCTTCCACCGTCAGCTTCAGCGTTTTAATACCGCTCAAGGTTTCAAGCGTCATAACGGAATTCTTAACCAGACCGCGCTCATAGGCATATTTGCCAATGCACCTAGTTGCATTGCCGCACATCTTTCCTTCGCTACCATCGGCATTGAACATGCGCATCCTCACATCCGCCGTCTCGCTTGGGCAGATCAACACCACGCCGTCCCCACCCACGCCAAAGTGGCGGTCGGAAAGGCGGATGCTCAAAGCCTCAGGATTCTCCACCTGTTGGGCAAAACAATTAAAATAAATATAATCGTTGCCGCAACCGTGCATCTTGGTGAAACTCAGCTTTTTTGTCTGCATATTTGTCTCTTCCTTTCTATCGTAAAAAAATTATTAACGTCTGTCATTAAAAACACGAAAAACGCCGGCAGAGATTTTTGAAGTCACCAAAAAATCCCTCCCGACGTCATTGTCAAGAACAATAATGCGAAAATTATAGCACTTTTCTTTAAATAATGCAATAAAAAAGAGGACTAGGTAAAATATTCACATAACTAGATCCTGCCGCTTGAGTCCTTTCTGGCCTGTAGGTCCGACATTTAAAAACGTCCAGCCACATTTTTATAACTCATAGGTTTTTAGAATATTCTCTGCCACTTCACGCTTGGACAGCCTTAAATCCATCGCCTGTTTTTCAAGATAGCGGTGCGCCTGTGGCTCGGTCATCAAAAGGCACTGAATTAGTGCGCATTTAGCACGGTCGACCAGTCGAATCTCCTCGATGGTGGTCTGAAGTTTAAGGTTTTCTTTCTGCAGCCCCATCATATGGCGGCGTGAGGCGCGCAGCAGTTTTAATGACTGAAAAAAGAACGGGCGTGACACCGGCTTTGGAATAACAAAAACGCCATAATCCTCCACACGAGCCGCGACGTCATCGGCCCGCTCGTTTTTAACCAGCATGAGCACGCCAGCCATCGACTGGCGAGAAGCAAAACAAGCTAGTTCGTGCCCATATTCATCGGTTAACGGCGCGTTGATAATAACTGTATCATAGTCGAAATCTGACAGCAGCCGTCGGGCTTCTCCCCCGCTGGTGGCGGTGGTTGCGGCAGACTGCTCCTGTGGTGACAGCAACTCGGTTATAAAGTGCTGACCACTTTCTGACGAAGAAACAATCAAAACCTTTTCCATGCCGCTCACCTTCTTTCATTGCCTTGGATGCTAGGGGGATCAATACCGCTCAAAGTACATCTGTTGCTCGCATTTGCTCTTATATTCCGCATTGTCCAGCGCAGCCTGCTCACGGCGCTTGGCCGCCACGAATCCTTGCAGTGTTGCCGCCGGCAACACGCTTTTGACAAACGTGCTCTGCTCAGCTAAATCCAGCGCCTCACCGAGGCTAGCGGGCAATTTTTCGTACTTCATAAGCTCTTCGGGCGCTGCTGCGCTCACATTGGCTACCGCGGCCTGCGGCAACACAAGCTTTCGATCAATGCCGTCGAACCCGGCGTGCATCAGCAAGGCAAACGCAAGATATGGGTTGCAGGTCGGGTCGGGAGAACGCAACTCCATCCGGGTATGCTCACCGTCCACGGCAGGAATTCGGATAAGGTGGGAGCGGTTTGAATGCGACCATGCCACATACTGCGGCGCTTCAAACGCACCAAACCGCCGGTAGGAATTTGTCGTTGGGTTTAAAAACGCCGTTATCTCTCGAACATGGGTCAAAATACCCGCAATAAAGCTTTCTGCCTCGGGGCAATGCCCATACTGGCGCCCCATAAAGATATTGCGGCCATCCTTAACGAGCGACATGTTGATATGAAGCCCGCTGCCCGCCATGCCCTCAAGGGGTTTTGGCATAAACGAGGCGTACATGCCATTTTGTGCCGCCATTTCTTTTACCACCCCTTTAAAGGTGATAAGCTGGTCGGCAGCGATTAATGCATCAGAATAGTGAAAATCAATCTCATTCTGCCCCGGACCCTGCTCATGGTGAAAGCTTTCGGGTTTTACGCCCATCTTCTCAAGGGTCAGGCAAATGTCTCGGCGGATATTCTCCCCTCGATCAGCAGGGGGAATGTCCATATAGCTGGCACGATCTATCGGTTGCCGAGTCGGGTTGGAGCGCTCGTCCAGTTCAAACAGATAAAACTCGTACTCCGGACCAATCTGGCAACTATACCCCATCTCGTCGGCACGCGCACATGCCTTTTTAAGCAGCGCTCGGTTATCACCCTCAAACAGACTGCCGTCAGGGTGACGCACCTCACAAATCAGGCTCACGGCGCCGCCGCGGCTCGGCCGCCATGGCATAGCCGCCAGCGTGCAAGGATCTGGAAACAAAAACAGATCGGATTTGTCGGCGTTTAAAAAACCTTCTACCACCGAAGCATCGAAAGATATCCCCCCGACAAAGGCACGCGGGAGTTCATCGGCTGTAATGGAAATACTTTTCTGAATGCCAAACAAATCGCAAAATGCCAGACGAATAAATTTGACGTCATTTTCTTTAATATACTCCAATACTTCATTTTCGGTATAATTCAACTAAAGCACCCCCTAATGTGTGGTATTGTAACATAAATTCCTTTTTTTGTGCAAGTCACTATTTGCAGGATTATAAAAAGAAAGATTCAAAATTTCTGTTGACAAACAACAAAATGGCCGCTATAATAATGACATACCAGCAAAGACGCTGTGGGCTACAAGGCCCATGGTGTCTTTTTTGTTTTGTTTATTTACACGTTAAGTCCCCATTGATAGGAGGAACTCATGATGACAAACGTACCAGAGATTTTCGGCAGCATGGTTTTTAATGACAGTGTCATGCAAAACAAAATGCCCAAGGCCTATTATAAGGAATTTCACAAACTTATTAAGGACGGCAAACCTCTCACGCTTGATTTGGCAAATGTGATTGCAAACGCCATGATGGATTGGGCGGTAGAAAAGGGCGTTACTCATTTCACCCACTGGTTTCAGCCCATGACCGGCATCACTGCTGAAAAACACGATAGCTTTATCACCCCGTTAAAAAACGGCAAAGTTATTATGGATTTTTCCGGCAAGGAATTGATTCGTGGCGAGCCGGATGCCTCCTCCTTCCCTTCCGGCGGCCTGCGCGCAACTTTTGAAGCCCGGGGCTATACCGCTTGGGATCCCACCTCCCCCGCCTTTATAAAGGATGGAACCCTGTGCATTCCTACGGCGTTCTGCTCTTACGGCGGCGAGGCACTGGATAAGAAAACACCGCTCATGCGTTCAATGGAAGCGCTCAACGTTCAGGCGCTACGTATTCTTAAGCTGTTTAACACGCCCGCCTCCCGCGTATCCGGTACTGTAGGCGCCGAGCAGGAGTACTTCCTTGTTAATAAGGATATGTTCCATAAGCGCCGTGATTTGGTCTACACAGGCCGCACACTGTTCGGTGCCAAGGCTCCGAAGGGTCAGGAAATGGATGATCACTACTTCGGTGCTATTGATCCCAGTGTCATTGCCTTTATGAAAGATCTTGACGAAGAGCTCTGGAAGCTTGGCATATTGGCAAAGACTGAACATAAGGAAGTCGCACCGGCTCAGTATGAGCTTGCACCAATCTTCTCCACCACCAATATTGCGACTGACCATAACCAGATCACAATGGAGATGCTCAAAAAAGTGGCGCTGCGCCATAACATGGTCTGCCTGCTGCACGAGAAGCCCTTTGCGGGCGTAAACGGTTCGGGAAAACATAACAACTGGTCCATTGCAACCGACGCAGGCGTCAACCTGCTTGAGCCCGGTGATTCGCCCGAAGAAAACGCACAATTTCTGCTGTTTTTAGCTGCGGTTATTAAGGCTGTTGACGATTATCAGGATCTGCTTCGCGTATCGGTCGCCTCGGCAGGCAACGACCACCGTCTCGGTGCGAACGAAGCGCCCCCTGCTATTCTGTCTATCTTTCTGGGCGATCAGCTGACCGGCATTCTGGACGCGATAGCCAACGGCACCGCATATAACGGCAGCATCGCTGAGGATATGACCATCGGTGTCAATGTTCTACCTCGATTCCCCAAGGATTTGACAGATCGCAACCGCACTTCACCTTTTGCCTTCACTGGCAATAAATTCGAGTTTCGTATGCCCGGTTCGAGCTTCTCAATCTCCGGTCCGAACGTTGTGCTCAACACCATCGTTGCTGAAGAACTGTGCCAGTTTGCCGATGAACTTGAAGGCGCCGAGGACTTCACCGTCGCGCTTAACAAACTGATTAAGAATACAGTGAAGCAGCACCAGCGCATTATCTTCAATGGCGACGGTTATTCTGAGGACTGGCAGAAGGAAGCGGCTCGCCGCGGACTCTTGAACCTTAAGAGCACCCCTGAGGCTATTCCCCATTTTGTAGCTGAGAAAAATATTAAGATGTTTGAGAAGCACGGCGTATTTACTGCTGCCGAGATGCACTCGCGCTGCGATATCCTGCTTGAAAACTACTGTAAAACCCTGGATATCGAGGCTTATACCATGCTAGACATAGCTCGCAAAAATATCTTGCCTGCCGTACTTAAATATACGAGAAAGGTCGCCGAAGGCGCTGCCGCAAAAAGAGCCCTTTCGTCTGAAATTTCCTGCAAGACTGAGGAAACGCTGGTTTCCAAGCTCTCTTTGCGCACCGCCTCGCTGAGCAACAAAATCGACGAGCTCGATTCGTTATTGCTCAAAACAAAGGACTACTCCGATCTCATTGAATGCGCTAAATTCCACCACAGCAGCCTCTTTGCCCTGATGCAAGAGCTGCGTGCGGTCGCTGATGAGCTTGAATCCATGGTGGATGAAAATGCATGGCCCTTCCCCACCTATGGTCAGCTGCTGTTCTCACTGTAAGGTAGCTAGTCCATTACTACGATATCCACTTTCCCCCTTTTTTGATAACTCCTTTTCTCTAGTTTGTCTGCATCCGAAAAACATCGCCTGAGAGGGCGGTGTTTTTCGTTGTAGCAAAACCGCTTGATATAACCTTAGATTAATTTTTTGCTTATAATGTCTGGTTCTGTGTAGGGCTGATCAATTATTAGGTTCATTAATTCGCTGATATGTTCTGTTTTTTTAAGCCCCACCTGGTAATAAACCTTTTTTAGCATATTATTGTCCGTGTTCATAAATTGATTATGATACTCCTGGAAACTTTTTTGTTCCTTCATAATTAAATGGCGTATTGCATATAGATATGGTTGATCTATTTTTACTGGGTATACAACGGGCTCATAGTTCTCTCCTGTTATAGCTACGTAGGCGGCTTGAAACGCTTGCGCGTGATTGCGTCCATTTTCCGCGATTTTCAAAAGCACCTGCCGTTCTTTCTCGGTAGGTGCGATCTCTGACATAGAGCGACAATGTGCTTCGCAATTCATCTCAGATTCAATATGTTCCTGAAGCTGCTGCGGCAAAGTTAAATCCACAGCCACCCCTCCTTTTTTTTATTCGTTATATTATATTAAAATTAAAAAATAATCGTGTGCCTAAATATTCATTAAATTACCAAAGGCTATAAATTTCTGATTTGACGCTTGACAATCTGCCGATAAATACATATAATAAACCAAATAAATAATTTCGCCCAAATGCGGTGAAGGGAACAGTACCTGCGAAACAAGGCATTTTCAGAGAGCTGTCAGTCGGTGTGAGACAGCAATGCACACGCAGCGAATATCCTCCCCGAGCAGTCGATCGAACGCCTTCGGCAAGTAGACTCGAACGATTAACACACGTTATAGTGTTCGGTATTCGGCAGGTTTTCTGCCCGATGCCTGAATGAGTGGCCGTTATTATTAGACGGCAATCAGAGTGGTACCGCAGAGTGCATATTCAATGCCTTTGTCTCTTGAAACACAGGAGACAAAGGCATTTTTGTTTTACAAAGCTCTGAAACCGAATTTGAGGCGGAGACGACAGGAGAAATTGTTATGAAAAGTCTAAATGGAAGCTATCTTGTCACCATGCTCACCGACGACGCCGCCTTGACGCTGGCGCGATTCACTGGCGTTCTGGGGCGCTGGGGTTGCACGCTTGAAACGCTTGTGGTCTCCAGGGACTGCGAACCCGGCCTTAACCGCCTAACCTGCGTCTTTAGCGCTACCGCTTATCAGGCGTCACGCATTACAAAGCAAACAGCGCGCCTTGAGCAGGTAAGTGGGCTACAGCTGGTTTCTCAGAACCCACTGTGTGGTGTCAGCTCTTTAAAAGTGCGCATCTCTTGCGACCACCTCAGCCATGCTGAAGCCTGCCGCCTTTGCGATAGGCACAGTGCACTCATCTCCGGTAGAACCGATCTCGAAATGACCATAGAGACCGAATCGGATCCCAAGGGCTTAGCGCTCTTTTTAAACGACGTTGCACCCTACGGCTTGCTTTTTGCCGAGGTGCCAAATGTAACCTATTTCCCGCTGGAACCTGGAGCGATGGTCAGCGGTGCGTGTTAAAAAAACTTTTCGGCATGGCTTAATGCGTTATAATAAGCGCTTTTTACTGATTGACCGGCGTCTGGATAGGGCAGTTTGCTCTGGAACAAACGCCGGTCTGCGCTTTAGTGCGCATTGTATTGCTTTTCGATGTGTTATGCGATAAAATAGAAATGTATCGAGTTAAAAATTATTATTGTTTGTCTTCTTGAATTTTGTTACTGAGGCAGGTGTTATTTTGGCAAAAAAAATATTATTTTGCGCATCGACAGCCTCTCATCTTAAAAACTTTCACACACCTTATATGGCGGCATTTTCTCAATGCGGTTATGAAGTCTCAACCGCGACGGGAGACATCGGAGAAATAGATGGCGCACAACAAAGCTTTACCCTTCCGCTCTATAAAAGTTTTTTCAGCTTTAAGAACATCCGAGCCATTTTTGCGGCACGCAAGCTGCTTCTTAAAGAGCGATTTGATATTGTCAGCTTGCACACCACACTAGCAGCAGCAGTGGTACGTGCGGCGCTACTCACCATTCCTAAGCGGCTGCGACCCCGTGTATTTTACACCTGCCACGGCTATCTGTTCGGTGAAAACGATGGCTTTGCACGATTAAAATATCTGCTGCCAGAAAAACTCTGTGCCAGAGTTACCGACGTACTGATGGTGATGAACCGCGAGGACGAGCGTATCGCACACCGCTACCGCCTGTCGAGCGGCAGCATTCAGTACATAAATGGTATGGGGCTTTCACCGGATCGTTTTATTGTGCCTTCCCCTGATGAGCATATCGTCGCCAAAAAGGCGTTGGGTTTTTTGCCTGAACAGGTTTTGTTTGTTTATATCGCTGAGTTTTCAAAGCGGAAAAACCACAACCAGCTGTTGACTGCCTTCGCCGCAGCCGCATCGCAGATTCCCAACGCGCAACTGTTGTTGGCTGGAACAGGTGCACTGCTTGAAGACTGCCATCAGCTTGTATCACAGCTTGACGTAACAAATCAGGTTCATTTTCTAGGTTATGTCAATGACACACCTGCACTTCTAGCCGGTTGCGACGTCTGCGTTTCTACCAGCCTGATAGAAGGTTTACCGTTCAATATTATGGAGGCGATGGCCAGTGGGCTTGACGTGATCGCCAGTGACATTAAGGGACATCGAGAATTGGCGGAGTGCTACCCCAATTTTATGCTATATGACAAACCCTCGGAGCTGACCCAACTGCTTGTTACAGCTGGACAGTCGCCATATTGTCGTCGCACCGCCGAGCTTTCACGCTTTATGCTGCCGCAGGTATTACCGGAGCTAATGTATATCTACCTCGGCGAAGAAATGCCGGAATATCAAGAAAATTATTTGAAAGCAGGTGTCAGATAAAGTTGCTGCCATATATTATACTACTTATTTTTTCGGGTATTTTTGGGTTTTTGCTCTGTGAATCCAAGTCATCACCCAAAAAAGAACTGCTTGTTTTAGGGGTTATGACACTGCTAATGTGCGTGATGGCCGCTCTGCGTAGCGGCAGTGTCGGCATCGACTATGACTGGGTATACCGAGATTATTTTTTAGCCGTTCGTGAACATAGTTTTTCGTATATGTTTTCCGCTGATAATTTATATCGAGTGGAACCTCTTTATGGCCTGCTCAATCAGGTCGTTGCACTTTTTACCGGCAATCCACTGGTGCTGTGGTGGACAGCATCGGTCATTATCATCCTGTTGCGTGCCTTTTTTATCTGGAAATATTCCTCAAAGATATGGCTAAGCATCTTCTGCTATATTGGCCTTGGCTTTTTTACCTATGCACTTTGTACGCTTCGGCAAGAGCTAGGTATTTCCGTCGCCATGTTTGCATTGCCTTTTTTACAAAAGCGCAAACCGCTGCCATATTTTTTGATTATAGCGTTGGCGGGGTTATGCCACACCAGCCTTTTTGTTTTGATACCCGTCTATTTTATTGCAACAATCCCTCCAAACAAGTGGATGATCAGTCTTTACTCTACATGTTTTTTTATCGTCGTATTTTTCTCTGAGATAATTTTGCAGTGGGTCATCAAATTTGTGCCCCGGTTTGCGCAGTACACGCCCGATTCCTACTATATGCGAGGCCGTAATATCAACACAGTCATTATATGGGTTATTATCTTGCTGATTGCCTCACTTTTATATAAGAAGCTTTTGGATCGGAACAAAAACAATCTGGTGCTTTTTAATCTTTTTCTTTATGGAACACTGATTATGTCACTGACCGTCAAGCATTTTGTGTTTCAGCGTGTCGCGCTGATCTTTTTGCCATTTTCGGTTATGCTCATACCCGAAATGGTGCAATGCCTGCTGCCTGCGTCCAACCTGCAGGACATGATAGACGGTGCAAGAAGCAACAAACTGAATGGTCAGCAGCTTGCGGCGCTCAAACGCGAACAAAAGGATTCCATTAGGATGCACTATTCGATCATGGGTCTACTGATAGTGTTGGTTATTCTGGAATATCTCTTCCTGCTATATGCCAACCGTCTGCTACTGGTACCCTATATCCCTTTTTGGATGTGAAACAAAATGA
>JAEWNU010000202.1 GCA_023456995.1 Bacillota bacterium | reverse complement strand
TGGGCATTCCAGTGACCACCTTCCCAGATTATAACGGCCTTGTAGGGCACATTAAGGGCGGTAAGCCGGGTAAGACCGTTATGCTGCGCGCCGATATTGATGCGCTGCCCAGCATCGAAACCACCGGACTGCCCTTTACTTCTCAGAACGAAGGCAAGATGCACGCCTGTGGACATGACGCACATATTTCAATGCTGCTAGGCGCGGCGAAAATACTTAATGACGTCAAGGATGAGCTTTGCGGCAACGTTGAGCTATTTTTCCAGGCTGCTGAGGAGTCCTGCTATGGCGCAAAATACTATGTTGAGAATGGTGTACTCGATAATGTCGACGCAATTTTCGGCATGCATATCTGGGGTACGCTAAATGCGCCGCTCATGAGTCTGGAGCCGGGCGGGCGTATGGCCTCTTGTGACAATTTTAAAATTACTGTTGAGGGCACCAGTGCACACGGATCGGCCCCTCATCTGGGCAACGACGCCATCGTCGCGGCCGCTTCGGTCATCATGAATCTGCAAACATTCGTAAGCCGTGTCAACGACCCGCTCAATACGCTGGTGGTGTCCATTGGTACTGTCAAGGGCGGTCAGCGCTTTAACATCATCGGTAACCACGTCGAGATGGAAGGCACCATCCGCACCTATTCGCGCGAATTCCGCGCCACCATCAAAGAAAAGCTGGAGAAGATTATCACTTGCACCGCCGAGGCGCTTGGATGCAAGGCAACACTGGACTACTGGGCATATCCTGGCCCGGTCATCAACGACCACGACGACCTAAACCGCATTGTGCGCGACGCCGCGATCAAGCTTTATGGCGAAGAAATTCTCACCACCATGCCCAAGCTTACCGGCTCTGAAGATTTTGCGTATCTAATGGAAAAGGTGCCCGGTTTCTACGGATTTATCGGCGCACTTAATCCTGAGAAAGGCATCATCTACTCCAACCACAACGACAAGTTCACAGTGGACGAGGACGCCCTGCACCACGGTGCAGCGCTTTATGCGCAGTTCGCAGTTGATTTTCTTGCTGAAAAAGCAAATGAAAAGTGAGGTTTCTCCATGGTTAACATCAAGGATCTTTCAGAAAAATATGATGGCTATATCATTGAACAGCGTCGCCATTTTCATGCCCACCCCGAGCTTCCCCTGCAAGAGGTGAATACTACTGCTGATATTATTGAGCGTTTGAAGGCGATTGACGGCATTGAGGTTGCAACCTACGAGGGCCTGACCGGCTGCATCGGCATACTAAAGGGTGCAAAGCCAGGCAAAACCGTCGTTTTGCGCGCCGATATCGATGGATTGCCCGTCAATGAGCAGACCGGCTTGCCTTTTGCCTCTAAAAACCCTGGTAAGATGCACGCCTGCGGTCACGACTGCCATATTTCAATGCAGCTCGGTGCCGCCAAAATTCTTTCGGAGCTGCGTAACGAACTGGCTGGAACGGTCAAGTTCTTTTTCCAGCCCGCTGAAGAAGTAGCACAGGGCGCCAAGCAATACATAGAAAAGGGCTTGATGAAGGATGTGGATGCTGTTTTTGGTATGCACATCTGGTCACAGGTGGACGCTCCCCGTTTTAGTTTACAACACGGCGAGCGGATGGCCTCAGCCGATGCCTTCACCCTGACGGTCAAAGGCAAGGCCGCCCACGGTTCGGCCCCGCACTTGGGAAGCGACGCCATTGTGGCTGCTGCCGCCATCATCATGAACCTGCAATCGCTTGCCAGCCGTGCCAACGACCCGCTCAATGCGCTGGTGGTCACCATCGGC
This sequence comes from Bacillota bacterium, assembly GCA_023456995.1. GTDB lineage: Bacteria > Bacillota > Clostridia > Oscillospirales > Ruminococcaceae > Yanshouia. The sequence goes on along the minus strand of JAEWNU010000202.1, from coordinate 6,639 downwards.
ACCTTTGATGGAGGGCAGCGTTTTAACATCGTTGCGGATAAAGTTAGCATGGACGGCACGGTGCGCACTTTCAGCCGAGCATTTCGCGATACCGTCGAGGAGCGTATTCGAAGCATAGCCGAACAGACCGCGGCCTGCTATGGCTGCACGGCGGAGCTTGAGTACAACTACCTGTGCAACGCCGTCATTAATGACAACGTAGAGCTGGTGGAGATAGGGCGCAACGCCGCTACCAAGCTTTTCGGCGATGACATTCTTGTCGACTTTGAAAAGCTGACCGGTTCAGAGGATTTCTCCTTCCTAATGGATGAAGCACCCGGCATTTACGGCTTCCTCGGTGCGCGCAGCGATAAAGTACCCGGCTCTGAGCTTTCTAACCACCATGAATGCTTTACGGTGGATGAGGATGCCCTGCACCACGGTTCAGCCATTGCAGCACAGTTTGCCTATGATTTTTTAAATCGATAACTTCTAAACCAGCCATCAAAAAGCGGGTCTCGGCACAGATTGCCAAGACCCGCTTTTTAATATCAGAAAGAGATTTTTTTAAACAAAGCAATTATGCAAAGAATCATTGCAAGTGGTACATATACATATTTGCCAACATTGTACCACAGCCTCCCATGGGAGCTCTTTGATCCTTTATTGATTTCATCTAGCAAATCTTCCTTTTTCATCACCCAGAACCAAGAAATTGAACCTAAAGTTGCGCCTATCGGGATAATGTAAATAGAAACAAAATCCATCCAAGGGCCCCAGTGGAAGATTGCTTCCATGTGTAGCCCTATGCCAAGGCAAAGAATACACAGAATAGAAAGAACCAGTCTACGATGCAGCTTATTAAATTTGTATAAGAGAGATTCGCCTACAGCTTCAAACATATTTTGCAGTGAACTTACCCCAGCAAACACCATTGCTGTGTATAAAATAACTGCAAACCCACGACCAAACGGGATATCTTGAAGAATTTTAGGCAGCGTTACAAATAGCAACCCGGGGCCAGAGTTTACATCCACCTTATAAGCAAAACACGCCGGAATTATAACGAGAGAAGCAATAATAGCCGCGATCGTGTCAAAAAACGCGGTGTGTTTTGCAGCATCAACCACATCTTCGTTGTCCTGTAGGTAAGCACCATATACGATCATTCCACTTCCTGTAATAGACAATGAAAAGAAAGCCTGTCCCATTGCCCAGACCCATGGCATAGGATCTCTCAATACGGACCAATCGGGACTAAAAATAAATTGATATCCCTCAAGGCTTCCGGGTAGCAACGCGACACGAATAGCAAGAATAACGAAAATTATAAAAAATGTCGGCATCATAATTTTATTGGTCTTTTCAATGCTATCTGCACCTAGCAAAAGGGTGAGCAGCGTTCCTACCACGGTCGCAACATGGTAAGGAATGACCGAGTAGTTGGTTAATGCAAAGCTTTCAAACCACGCGCCTGTATTTACTGTCATAAGCGTGCCTGTCATCGAATCAACAAAAGCCTTAAGTACATATGAGATAATAACAGCATAACCAATGGCAATACACATTGAACCCGCAAGCGGAATCCAGCCCACTATTTTGCCCGGAGCTTCCTTCCCCCCTGAAATCCATGCCTTGTGGTAAGAGCCCAATGTACCCGTTCTTGCTCGACGGCCTACTGCAAATTCTGCGGAAAGACCCACATAACCAAATATAACAACAAAGATAAGATAGGCAACTATAAATGCTGCACCACCATATTTGCCGACTTTATAGGGAAACCCCCACACATTGGCCATTCCAACAGCGGAACCTACTGATGCAAGAATAAACCCCCATCTTGATTTAAATTGCAAAGAGTTTGATGACCCTTTCTCTGCGCCTTTTTTTGATGTGCTCATACTGTTCGCTCCTTTTGAAGAGTGTTAATTGTGTTCATGCCAACTGCATGAGGCATCGAATACCTAACAATGGTGCTAACTTCACCGTTAGGGCTTCACTGTGCAATTTATCTTTTGCAAAAACAGTCGTAATTATGATTATACTACTTTTTGCTTGATTGAGGAACTCTATATACAAATTTTGGGGCAAAAATAAAAAATGGCCTCAAAAGAGTAATCAAAATTCAATTACATACTAGTTCCAACCTTGCAAAAATATCAAAAGGCTGTTAGGGTCATACACTGTTAAGGCTAAGCATCCCAAAACAACAGATTATGATTTTTGATACTATATCTCATGTAATCATGTCCTAAAGCTAATCCTTGTCACTCCAGACAATTGTATGATATCTATAAATCCAACAAAGCAGGCGCAGACAAAATCAAATTGCCCGCGCCTGCTTTTATTGTTTATCCCATCTTTATTTAATCGTTTCCATCGCCTTTTTAGCAAAGGCGGTATTTACAAGCTTATCATAATCCACGCGGCCGTTCAACTCGCCGGCCTGCTCCATCACCGTCTGCAGACGGTCGAGCGCATCGGGCACCAACAGCGGGTCGCTCATAAAGGCGTCAATGTCGGCATGACGCTGGCAAACTGTTTCAAGCAGCGCCAAGTCGGTATCGGGGAAGAACTGAGAAATCGCCTTGGCTACTTCGGCGGCGGAGTGGTTTTTCACCCAAAGTTGACCCTTATAGATTGCGTTGGTAAAGCGCTGAATCACATCGGGGTTCTTTTCAATATAACTCTTTGTGGCATAATAGCATGTATACGGAATTTCGCCCGAAAGTTCACCGATAGAAGCCAAAATATAACCCTTACCTTCGCGCACAACCGCGGAGGCGGTCGGCTCAAACAGCGTGACATAATCACCCTGTCCACCGGTGAAAGCGCCAGCCATCAGTGCAAACTGTACACTGGAGTCTACATTTAAGTCTTTGGCTGGATCAACGCCCTGCTTTCTCAAGACATATTGCAGCGTCATAAGCGGTACGCCGCCTTTGCGCCCGCCAATGAGGTGCGAACCTTTGAGCTTTTCAAAAGTGAATTTGTCGTCCGGATTACGTCCGATCAGGAACGAACCATCGCGCTTGGTCAGCTGGGCAAATACCATAGGATAATCGGTCTTGCCCTCTTTTAAAACATAGATTGCGGCCTCAGGCCCTGAAAAGCCAATGTCTACCTGACCGGAAACAACCGCGGTCATGACCTTGTCGGCACCCTGTCCGTTGATTAGTTCAACATCCAGTCCCTCTTCTTTAAAAAAACCTTGAGAGATTGCCACATACTGCGGCGCATAGAACACTGAGTGAGTCACTTCGCTCACGGTAATTTTTGTCAATTCCTTCTGGCTTTTTGCAGGCTTTGCCTGACAGCCTGCAAACAACGCGGCGGTAACACCTATCGCCAGCATCACCGAAATTGCTCTGGTTTTCATTGCCCTACCTCCAATTATTCATGTGCTGCCCAATATCAGCGCACGGCCCCCCTACGCTTTGAAAGCAGCTTTTCTATATACTGTATGCAAAAATACATCAAAGTGGCAATAAAAGATAAAATTACTACACTGGCCATTACGAGGTCGAGCTGAAAAACCTGGCTGCCATAGACGATAAGATAACCCAATCCAGCCTTTGAAATTAAAAATTCACCGACAATAACACCAACCCATGACATGCCAACGTTAACTTTAAGTGAGCCAATAATGGTTGGCAGATTGGCGGGCAGCACCACTTTTCTAAGTACCTGTAATTTGCCCGCTCCAAAGGTTTGCACCAAGCGAATCATATCAGGGTCCGTCGATATAAAACCCCCGAGTACCTCCAGTACTGTGACCACCAGCGAAATGGAAAGCGCGATAACCACTATCGCCATAGGGCGTGCGCCAATCCAGACAATAAAAATAGGGCCTAGTGCGATTTTAGGCAGAGCATTAAGTACAACGAGATAAGGCTCTAACACGCGGCAAAGAAAACTTGACCCCCACAACACAATTGCGATGATAGTGCCAAGAATAGTACCGCAGCAAAAACCCGCGATAGCCTCAAGCGTGGTCACCCAGATATGTTTCCACAATTCGCCCCTGGCAGCCAAACGGCCAATGCTGAGCATAAAGCGTGACGGACAGCTCGTGATAAAAGGATCAATTACACCAGTTCGGGCAGCTATCTCCCAAAATAAAAGCAGCGAGACCAGAAGGCCCACCTTTGCAAGTCCCACCAGCAGCCGGTCGCGCCGCCGCCTTTTTAGCCATGCCTCGCGTGAAGGCGAAACGGCGTTTTCAGATATGAACATCAATATCCCTCCAGATGCTGTTAAAATAGCTGCGGAACTCCGCCCGCTCACGACATTGGATCGGTGTCCCACGCCCCTCTGCAAATACGATATCATACACTGATTTAATAACGGACGGCCGACGAGACAGCACAATGACCCGATCAGACATTGCCACCGCTTCTGAAATGTCGTGTGTAACCATCAGAGCTGTCTTTTTTTCACGCCGAATGATGGACGAAATATCATCTGAAACTGCCAGACGTGTCTGATAGTCCAAAGCTGAAAACGCTTCATCTAACAGCAACAGTTTGGGGCGCACGGCAAGGGTGCGAATCAACGCGGCACGCTGACGCATCCCACCCGAAAGCTGGGCAGGAAAACTATCTCTAAACTCCCACAGGCCGTATGTATGCAGCAGCTCGTCGGCATAGGCAAAGAGATCCTTTTTATCTTGGCAGCAAATTTCTACGCCAAGCAGAACATTCTGACGAATGGTGCGCCATGGAAACAAACTGTCTTTTTGAAGCATATAACCAATATTGCCGCCGCCGCTAATAATAACATGCCCCGACGTGGGGGCAAGCAGACCTGACGCAATAGAGAGCAGAGTCGATTTTCCGCAACCAGAAGGGCCTATGACGCTAACAATCTCCCCCTCGTAAACGGAGAAAGATATATCACGAATTGCTTCTATTTCTCCTTCATCCGATTGATATGTTAAAGAAAGGCGCTCTACCTGTACCACAGGTTCGGGCGCTTTAATCGAATTATCCATGGGCAAAACCTCCTCACAGCATCATATTCCAAAGCTAGCAAATGTGTGGCTTGATTAAAAGAGATAAGCGTACTGTATTAGCTTTTACAAAACATACAGACCGTATAAACTATAAAGTTTATACGGTCTGTATCAAGATTGTATGCAATTTAAATACTAATCATCTCATCTGCTACTGGGCAAAGCCATTATTCCATTTCAAAGTCCTCTGAATGAAAATTGGTATAATACCGACCGCTTTTGGCCGTAAATTTTAGTACACAATAATCTGGGTCGACAACACCTTGTGGATAATAAAGGGTATCTCCCTCTCGCCAGATCATTTCCTTACTTGTCGCATCCTCCAAAACCGCCATAACGCCCTTAAGCATGACTCCGCGGAAAAACCTTTTATCATAGAAATAAACACATGCCTTTGGGTTTTGATGATATTGTGCCACACGCATGGACGACGTATTGGTGGTAAAATAAAATATTTTGATTCCCTCACGCATTCTTGGCGAGAGCATTGCTTTTGTATTGGGATAACCGTCGCCATCCACTGAACTAATAAAAGCGACACTCTGCTTATCGATCAAATTACCAATCGTTTGTTGCGCATCCCGCATCATTTCAATCAATCCTCTCAAATCGCATGGCCTGCCCTAACCGTACGAGCCTACTCACCGTACCAGAACGTTTTGGTAAGATTAACGCGACCATCTGGCAAAAACGGAACCTGCTCATCCTCCAAAAGGCGACGCTGTTCCTGCTCGCCGCCAAAAGCGAACTCAGGAGCCAGCCGGCCCTCACGATTAACCACCCGATGACACGGTATCTCACCGGGGCGCGGATTCTGGTGCAGCGCCCACCCCACCGCACGCGCCCCGCGTGGATTACCGCAAAGCAACGCAACCTGTCCGTAAGAAGTTACCTTGCCCCGCGGAATACGGCAAACCATATCATATACCTTATCAAAAAAACTTTTTTCCTGCATTATTTTCTCCCAGTTACTGTAAAGTATCGATATTGCTGCCGGGCGCCCCCTGTATGTCATTTTCGGCGGGGGGCTGGTTTGCGGAATCAGCAGGGACATCGCCCTCTATTGGGTCAGCAGCCCCAAGTTGAGCGGCATCCTCGCGAAGTTCCTTCTGCTCCTGCTTTTGCTTTTTATGCAGCAGATATTTTTGACGAAGCGTTAGTAACAGGAGACAAATGGCGAAAACAGCTGCAAAAGTTAATCCCGCATAATAAAGGTTCACCGAACCTGCCATATGATAGGCCGTGTCGCCAGGATCGGTCTCAATGCACAGCACCGCCACCACCGCGTGGCTTGTACCATAGACCGGCAGACAAGTCACCGCAACTTTTTTAAAATCCGGCCGGGTGACAAGCTCGGTGGTGTAACCGCCGGTAGTCTTACCGCTGTAGATCTTATCTACGACCGTCTTGACCGGCTTATAAGCGCCGCTAATCGGATAGTCCGCTCCTGGCGCAAAATAGTCCGCCCCCGCCTCAGCGTTATCACGATAGCTACCATCTACCAGACAGCGCAACATTTTATCTTCGAAGCGGTAGAGTAAATAGCTTTTCTGATAATTCTGCTGCGTGTTCAGCTGACTAAGCAACCCAGCCAAGAACTTATAATTGGGGTTGATGGTCGGCTCTCCAGCAAGCGTATCAATCTG
>JAEWNU010000201.1 GCA_023456995.1 Bacillota bacterium | reverse complement strand
ATTTCCCCATGTTTAAACTTTTTAAGCATAGCACCATAAACATTTTCAAAATAATCAGGAGATATGGCAGATATAAATTCATCTGCCTTGCTGCCAGTTAAAAGTATATCCGCTGTTAGAAAGTGCAACGGCTTGTGAAAAAAAACGCCAATTTCTTTGCTGTGTCGAATAATCGCATCGGTATCGTTATCAACAACCTGTTCCCAGTCAAAGCCATGCATACAAGCATAAAACAATTTTGTGTTCTCATCTTGCTTAGAAAGTTCTCTATCAGCCCTAGCAGTTGCTGTGAAAGGTTCGAGCGGATTTTCCCCCTCAAAACTATCTGCAATCACCTTGCTTACAAGGTCAGGCGCTTCTAACGCCACATTGATTGCAACTAATGCACCCCCACTGCTCCCAATGATATTGACGTTTGAATAATTCTTTTCGCGTAAAAACACGATAACCTGTTGGGCTTCGCAAAACCATAAATCGGCAGGAAATCTTTTCAACCTATCCGATTGTCCATGGCCTAAAAAATCAATTAAGATTACTTTAAAGTCTTTCTTGTATTCCTCTGCGATTTCAGAAAACATCTTTGAAGAAGCGGTATTACCATGCAGAAGTAATAACGGTGTACCTTCACCCAATTCGTTATAATACACCTTTTTGTTCTCAAAATAATAGTAGCACATGTTAAAGCCCTCCTAAATTATCCTTTATAATTCATTAGCAAGGCTCTTAAAACCTTGCAGTTAGATAATCTTCATTCTCGCACCTCGTTTCAAATTTAAGTTTATTCTTTTGTTGAGCATAGCATATAGAGCAGTGGGATTCTACCATTTATGCAAGTATCAATTGCATAGTTAAGAAGAATTTAGAGCCTACGATTCTGCTGCTTCGAATATAGGTTCGAATCACACCGTCTTTACTAACCCCAAAGGTCACTATGCCAACAGCTGATCCAACGATATTTCGTGCAGCACCCACCGGCCAGTGACGGGGTTTTGCTCTTCTGGGAGATAATCCACCCAGCACACCGCTTGTGCCGCGTACAAGAGGGCAACACCCCGGCGCACGCCCTTTTTCGGCGCTGTTTCGGTGTGTTCCCCAAGGCGCCGCACCGCTTTAGAAAGCAGCGCATCCCGCCTGTATAAACACGCAGGCAGGCGTCCGGTGGCGTTGGTCAAAAGTCTGTCCCGCACCATCATATCGCGCAGGACTTCGCTGTCGACACCATTTAACGACATACAGTAGTCTTTAAAAACCGCTGTGTACTCATCGAGCGAGATGCGCCAACCCACGCCCTCGTTGTGGGAGGCGACGCCAAGCCCAGTGTAAAACTCAAACGGCGTCAGCCCGCTGACTTTCAGAACATAGTCCACTGTCTGGCGAAACCGCCCGCTGTTATAAACACGCTCCACGGCGTCCTCCGTCCGGTGTAGCAGCGCAAAATCCTCAGCCGAAAGCCACGGTGTTGTGCGCACCTGATAAGGCGCGTTGTCGTCAAATTCACACGGGAACTCCTGCGGCAGGCTGCGCATGGGGCTGCCGTGCAGCAGTTTTAAAAAGCCGAGTTGCAACATCTGCGCCCCAAGCGCATAGCCGGTGTTAAAACTCTCGGTAAAAACGGCCAGATTCTCAAAGGGTAATCCAGCAATCAAATCAATGTGGATGTGCATATTACCCATCGCCACAAGGCGGCGGATGTTGGTTTGCAAAATAGCGGTGTTTGTTTTTCGGTGCACCGCTTCCAGCGTTTTTTCACAAAACGACTGCATACCAATTTCAAGCTGCACCGCCCCTGCGGGCATTTGTTCAAGCAGCGCAAAAGTCTCCTCGCGCAAGATGTCCCCTGCAATTTCAAAATGAAAGCAGATTCCGAGGGGAATTTCCTTGCCGTAATGCGCCAGAATGAACTGCAAAATTTTATTGGCATGTACAGCGTTAGCGTTAAAGGTTCGGTCTACAAATTTTATGGTGTGTGTACCGCTGTTGGCAAGGCGCAATAAATCCTGAAAAACGGCTTCCAACTCAAAAAAGCGCGGTACGCCACACCGCCCTGATAGGCAAAACGCACAAGTATATGGACAGCCGCGGCTCGTTTCAAAATAGGCGATGCGCCCCCCAACCGCTTCGGCGTAGCCCGCCGCCAGCGGCGAGGGAACCGCTCCTTGCAGCACGCACGGCGCATTTTCGTATATCGTCCCGTCGGCACGCCGCCCACAAAGGCCGGCGATCTGGGCGTGTTCGGGCAATAGCCCCGGCTCATCCTGGGCCAAAACGGCTTTTAAAAATGCGGGCATGCTTTCTTCACCCTCGCCCGCCAGAATATAATCGACCTGCGCATGATTTTTCAGCACATTTTCGGCGCGGTAGCTAACCTCTGGCCCGCCTAAGACAATCACTACGTGAGGCAGTGCTTGTTTTAGTGCGGTGCATAGTGCCAGTGTGGTAGTGACGTTCCACAAATAGCATGAGAATCCGACAACCGAAGGCGCCAAAGATAGAATCCGCCCCAGTACATCCTCAGGGGGCTGATTGATGGTGGCCTCCACAATATGCACGCGGCTATATAGATCGGGCGTATACGCCTTTACCCCCGCCGCCAGACACCACGGCGCAGGCGACGCATGGACATATTTTGCGTTCAACACACTGAATACTACTGCACCTGTCACAGCCTATCACCCTCTCTATAAAAATAGCCCGTCCTGAGCATCAGGCACGACTGGTTCATCTCACTCGCCCTTTGCCGCAAGAATATCCGCCTGAATGCGGCGGCGGGTATCATCAAACAATAACTCCTTGTTGTGGCGAAAATAAGCGTCGCAACCAAAATGCTCAACATACCACGAGGTGTTATAGCCAGCCGTAATT
>JAEWNU010000200.1 GCA_023456995.1 Bacillota bacterium | reverse complement strand
GCTTTTTCATACGCAGCGAGAGCGTCTCGATGCCATTCAAACACATAAAGGCGTTAAAAGGCGAGAGGCAGGCGCCAATATCACGCAGAATCAACGCACGCAGGCGGGTGGCAAAGGCCACGTTGCCGAAATCCTTGGCGAACACCATGCCGTGATAGCTCACATCGGGGTTGTTGTACTGAGGGAAACGGGGGTTCCCCTCAAACTTGAAGGTACCGGCATCCACTGCAATACCGCACATCACCGTACCATTACCGCTTAAAAACTTGGTAGCGGAATGGATAACGATATCCGCGCCATGTTTGATGGGCCGGCAAAGCGCCGGGGTGGTAAAGGTAGAGTCGACAATCATCGGGATGCCGTGCCGGTGTGCAATAGCGGCAATTGCCTCAATATCCGCCACATTGGCGTTGGGGTTACCAACAACCTCAACAAAAAAGGCTTTTGTCTTGTCGGTTATTGCATTTTCCCATTCCTCAAGTTTGGCAGGGTCGACAAATTTTGTCTTGATACCAAGGTTTCCAAGCGTAACGCCCATCATATTAATAGCGCCGCCGTAAATGCAAATGGAGGAGACGATTTCATCTCCGGCCTGTGCCAAATTTAAAAACGTACTGAACATGACCCCGTGCCCTGAACTCATCGCCACCGCGGCGACGCCACCGTCCAGCGCGGCCACGCGCTTTTCAAGCACGTCAATAGTGGGGTTAGAAAGACGGGTGTAAATATTGCCCGCTGCCTTTAGTTCAAAAAGCTGCTTGGCATGTTCAACACTTTCAAATGCGTAAGCATTGGTCATATAAAGCGGTGGTGCCACTGAATGCTGTTCGCTATCAGGCTGGTAGCCTGCGCGGACGGCAAGGGTGTCAAAACCAAAGTTTTTTTCTGTGTTCCCCATAGAAAAACCTCCCGTATGGTTTAAAAAAAGATTGTTTTTTGTTATAATAATTTGGTACATACCATCATATCACATTTGGAGGAGATTTTCATGAAAAAGTTTTCCGCTTTTTGCATCGCGTTACTCCTCTGTCTTACCACGCTGTGCACACAAATATCCGCTACGTCGTACAACCCGTCGTTCGACCCGGCTGCACAGGCGGTTTACCTAGTAAATTTGGACAGTGAGATAACCATTTATGAAAAAGATGCAGATAAAAAAGTTGAACCTTCTTCGCTAGCTCAGCTTATGACCGTCGTGTTGGCACTTGAGAATGTCAAAAACCCCACTCAAGAGGTGGTGGCGATGAAGGGTTATATTGAAGACGAGATGTACCGGCAAAATGTCAAGCTGGGAGGCATCCGGCTGGCTGGGCTTTACAAAAACGAAGAACTATCGATTGAAAAACTGATGTATGCCGTTATGCTGCGCGATGCAAACGAGGCCGCTATGATGCTGGCTGATCATATTGGTGATGGCTCGGTACCTTATTTTGTGGAACTGATGAACAAGCGCGCATCCGAGTTGGGTATGGTGAACACGCATTTCACCAACCCCCATGGCCTGCCGGACCCAGAATCCTTTACCACCGCTCACGATATTGCGTTGCTGGCACGGCATGCTATGACGCTGCCGGGTTTTTCAGATTTAATATCCGTCACTGCCTATGACGGCGGTCCCACGAACATTAATGAACATCTTAACTGGAGCAGCACCAACCGTCTGCTGGTTAACAGCTCGCCTTATTATAATCGCTTCGTCTCCGGCATTAAAAGTGGCTATCATCAGACCCTTGGGTCATACGCCGTCTCACTGGCTAAGCGCGATGGCTATAGCTACCTTTTAGTCGTGCTGGCAAGTACTGGCGTAGATCAGACAGGCAAAGACAACTCGATGTTTTCGGTGTTCGAAGAATCGAACCGGCTTTACAGCTGGGCCTTCGAGACTTTCAGAGTAAAAACATTGTTGGAAAAGGGTAAAAGCTTTGGCGAGGTTCCGCTTAAGCTTTCGTGGGGAAAAGATTTCTTGCGCATAATGAGTGCGGACAACTTCACGGCGCTTATCCCTGATGCAATTGAGTCATCCAGCATTCAGTATACCCTTGATTTACCGGCTTACATTAACGCACCAATCAAAAAAGGGGATTTGGTGGGTCAGGTGCGTTTAATTTTAGCTGACGAGCAGATTGGCGTAGTGGCTGTAGTCTCTGCCGAGGACGCTGATGTTTCCCGTGCGCTTCTGCTATTCGAAACGCTGCTGGGTGTAACCAGAACTTTCTGGTTTAAGTTTATTGTAATTCTATTGATTGTTTTAATACTAATCTATATTACACTGATGATTATCCGCAACCGCAACCGCCGACGATATCGCGGGACGGGGCGATAACGCCGCATAAAGGAGTTTATCATGGACTGGACTGAACTGAGTATTACTGTCCCCACGGAACAGGCTGAAGAGGCCTGTGCCATTGCACAGATGGTCGCCGGAGGCGGCATTTACCTTGAAGATTATTCCGACCTTGAAGAAAAAACGCTGGAAATTGCTCATATTGACTTAATAGATGAAGAACTGGTCAAAAAAGATCGCAGTAAGGCAATTATCCATCTTTATTTATCTCCGGGGCAAAACCCAGCCGAAACACTCGCCTACATTGGCAGCCGATTTGAAAGCTGTGGCATTGTGTTTAGCGTTGATACAACCGATGTGCGTGAGGAAGATTGGGCAAATGCATGGAAAACCTATTATCATGCCATCGCCCTCTCGGACAAGCTGGCCATCTGCCCCTCTTGGGAGCAATACACCCCCACGCCCGGACAAAAAGTTATTTGCCTTGATCCTGGCATGGCGTTTGGAACCGGCACGCACGAAACAACCCGCCTGTGCCTATCACTATTAGAAGATGTGCTGCAACCGGGCATGAGCATGCTCGATGTGGGCTGCGGCAGCGGCATACTCGCTATCTGCGCAAAGCTTTTGGGCAGCGGGCGAACCGTCGGTGTGGATATCGATGAGGTTGCGGTACGCGTCGCAAAGGAAAATGCAGCACTGAATAACTGTGCAGATATTGACATTTTGTGCGGTGATCTTGCTACAGACATTCAAGGTCCTTTTGATGTGATCTGTGCTAACATTGTAGCCGACGCAATTTTGCGTCTGGCAAAGGATCTGCCCGCCTTGATGCATGAAAAGAGTGTGTGTGTAGTCTCCGGTATTATTGACACCCGCTGCGCCGAAGTGGAGCAAGGTTTAGTTGCCGCAGGACTAGTTCCTGTACGCAAAGCACTGCAAAATGGCTGGGCCGCCATCGCCTGCAAAAGGGCGGTGTAGCGTATGCCTAGGTTTTTTGTGGACGATCTTTCTGAGACAGTCGTCATTACCGGTGAGGATGCTCGCCATATTTCAAAATCACTGCGCATGACTGCTGGTGAGCCACTCACCCTTTGTAATGGCAAAGGACAGGAAGCCAAGGGGGTTATTGTCAGTTTGTCGCCTGACGCCGTTTCGGTTCGCCTTGGCGAAGCCGCCTCTTGCATTGCTGAGCCCCAAACTCAGGTCAGCCTTTATCTAGCTATGCCAAAAGGTGACAAGCTCGACCTGGTTGTTCAAAAGGCAGTTGAGCTTGGTGCCGCCGAAATTGTGCTATTTTTGTCGTCACGCTGCATTTCCCGACCAAAGGGGGACGATGTTGTCAAAAAGTTGCAGCGTTTGCAAAAAATCGCCAATGAGGCAGCCAAACAGTGCGGCCGGGGCATTTTGCCACCAGTGCGTGGAATTCTTTCCTTTAATCAAGCAATAAAAGAAGTGCAACAATTTAGCAGTTGTTTTGTACTATATGAAGGAGTGTGCGAGTCTCTGCGTGCACAGCTACCAAAGCCTGGTACATCGCTTGCATTGCTTATTGGCAGCGAAGGCGGCTTTTCTGTTGAAGAAATTATGCAAGCCAACGAAAGCGGCATACACACCGCTTCGCTTGGAAAACGCATCTTACGGTGCGAAACAGCGCCTATCGCTGCACTAGCAGCTGTTATGTTTGCTTTGGGTGAAATGGATTAATTTTTACCAAAAGCTTCTATCAATATTATAAAATTTAAAGGACAAACTCTTACAAGCGAGAGTTTTCCCGCTAATGTTCCCAAACGGAGGGGTAAAATGAAACGGAATCTGTTTTTCCTCGCAGCGATGGTCTTGTTGCTTTCAGCAACACTAATCATCAGCGGCTGTGCGGCCTGTTCTAGGGATTTGACTGGCTCGTCCATCCCGCCCAGTTCAAGTGTGGTCCCTAACCCTGTGCCGTCCACACCGCCCAGCACCTCGTCAGTCCCAAACTCACCTAGCACACCTAGTTCCCCAAGTTCGGGTAGTTCGGGTAGTTCTGCCAGATCTGATCTGCCTGCGCTAGCGATGAGTGCCGATTTTTTACAAATCGGCACTCTAAGCAATAAATCAGTGCTTTGGGGTCCGGGAACTCATCAGGATGCACTTGGGCGCTCTACTGCTTGTATAGGTCTGCAAGATCAATACGGGAAGTATGGCGCGTATTTTATTGCACCGGAAACTGAAAATACCGTTACTCTTTCGTTTGATCAGGGGTATGAAAATGGCTATACCGTACCCATTCTTGATGCACTTAAAGACAAAGGTGTTCGTGCCATCTTTTTTTTAACTGGTCACTATGTTCGCAGCCAGCCCGAGCTGGTACAACGTATGATAGATGAAGGGCATATTTTAGGTAATCATTCTGACAGCCATAAGGTTTACTGCGAAGAGCTTGATATTGAGAAATCATTTGAAGACGCCAAATGGATGCAAGATTACCTGCGGGATAATTTTAATTATGAGATGCGGCTGTTCCGTTTTCCTGAAGGAAAATTTTCAGAGCAATCCCTTGCACTGATGCAGCAGATGGGCTATAAGAGTGTTTTTTGGAGTTTTGCGTATAGTGACTGGGATCCTAAAAAGCAACCTAAACCTGCCGAGGCGATGGATAAAATTACGAAATATCTGCACCCCGGCGAAATTATGCTGCTCCACTCAGTCAGTTCCACTAATGCTGAAATTATGCCCCAGCTAATTGATACAATACGGGACAAAGGTTATACCATAGCCCCTTTTGAAGCCATCGATCAACCGCCTGCCACAGATCTTTCGTGAACCTCTGTTATATTATGCATGACTAAAGGCCGCACCCTATCAGGTGCGGCCTTATTGTATAAGTGGTTTATTCTTTATCGGAAGGCTCTTTCGGCAAGACAGGCTCTACGGTTTCTGTAACCTCTACCTCTATAACCTCCGCGACGGGAGCGGTGTTGTCCTCTGGGATATCTGTTGCAACACTGTATTCTGCAGCATCGCGCTCGTTTTTATGTTGTTCAATCTCAAGATCCAGATCAGCAATCTGCTGCATTAGTACATCAATATCACGGCAGTAGTCGAGCAGTTCTTCCGGCATTGTCTCGCCGGCCTTTACCTTGCTGTAGCAGTACCGCCCTATTGCAGCATAAACCCCTTCTATCTGACGTTCAAGCCCAGCTCTGTCAATACCCAACTTTGCAATTTGAACCTGCTCGCCAGCCTTCTTTGCGGTGGTGGAAGCGATGTTGCCAAGAATCTTACCGAATTTTTCAAATCCCATTCCAATATTCCTCCTTATTGGTAGTCGAGCCGATAAAACCGATTTTGTTTAATTTTTAGTATATCATATTAAAAGAAAAAGCGCTACTCAATTTTATTTATTCTACCCCTATTCGCTTCATAAATCGCTGCGTGGAAACACCATAGGGACGGTTAAATCGGCCCAGCGATTGCAATACATCGGGATCGCCAGTGACGATATTGACTTTTTCGCAGCAGGTTAGCATAGCGGTAAAACCCATCTCCTGCAAAATCGGTATTGAATCTTTGCTGATATACCCAAAAGGATAAGTAAAGGTGGTGGGCACAATACCACAGTATTCTTCCAGCAGCGACTGTGCTTTACCCACATCGGTCACCAGCGCTTCGTAATAATCCGCATCGCTTTCACCAAGCTTTTTCTTAGCCCCCTTACGGATATCCTTTCGGTGCATATCGTAAGAATGATTGCCTATTTCGACTCGGCCGGTATTGGTCAACGCATCAATATCTTCCCAACACAGGTACGCATAGGCGGGGTTGGGATCAGGTTTCTGGGCATAGCACTCACTATAGCGCCCTACCACCGAGACAACTGCTTTCATATCGTATTTTTCCAACAGGGGTAACACATAGGTCAAATTATTGAGGTAACCGTCATCTAGTGTTATGATGATTGGTTTTTCGGGCAGCGTCTGGCCGGTTAATACCGCGTTGGCCAGCTCTGAAACAAACATCGTTGTATATCCGTGCGCCTTAATATAAGCAAGATCGCTTTCGATAGTCTCGGGGGGAACGGTATAGGGCCCGGCTAGAGATTTATCTTTGAGAACACTGTGGTACATAACAATTGGCAGTGCTACCCCATTTGCACCCGCTACCGCTGAAGCGGGCAGTGCCGCCGATATATGTAACAGTAATCCAGCCATTAAAAGGCAGTATATTGCCCGTGCGCGCACCGAAATACAAAAGAACCTACGCATTTATGCCTCACCCGCCAAGCGCCAGGGTTAACGCCTGGCCAAACTCAAGATCGGCTCTAGAAAACAGAATGAGCACCTGCTCAAGCAAAAGCGGAGGCAACCTAAGAAGCTCTTCAGTTAAATTATCAATTAGTCTGTGGCGTGAAAACTCACCAAGCGAGCGTAAATATTGCTGCACCTGGGTAAAATCATCACCACTTTTTTGTGGAGGGGCGGGCACATGCTCAATACCCGGAATGATATTCTCCGGTTGGAATCGATCACAGCTAAGCTCGATTTGTACGTCATCTGGCAACCTTTCCAGTGTGAGTAACCCAATGCGCTGGGGCTTAAACTGTTCCGCTGGCCAGATAGCTGTCGGGTCAAATGGGTCAAAAGACAAAGAAGCGAACTGATCTGGCTCAATGACCTGAATACTCAGTTCATATTGTGGCCGCTCACCCGCCTGAAGGCCATTAACCAGATCGCGTGCTACTGCATCGGGGTCTGAGCCCGCCAATTCTTCCGCCTCAAACCGTGTGAGTGTTTGTGGGCGCTGGCGTGACAGCCAACGCGGGCGTACTGCGCGGCGTTCATTCTTGGCATTAACCCAAGTGCAAGGCAAGCCGTAGCCATCTATTGTGCGATAGCTGCCAATGGTACCCAGGTCGGAATAAAGCCACAAGGTAGCATGCAGCGCCTCTGGATGTGTTACAAGAAACTCCCAAAATGCCGCACTGGTGCGCAAACCGGTTTTGGGGTTGGCACGCGAAGTTGCACAGCAGTCGTTCAGAGTATTTTCAGTAGTTCCTACCGAGACGGGTAGATGCATGCCAAACAGGTCATACTCGCCTTCTCGGCAAAAGAACTTGACCGTAAAGCTGCGGCGACATCTTATCGCATCAGCGCTGCCCATTGGTACATCGGCAGCGAATCGCACCAAGGTTTGAATTGCCTCTCCCGGTGTCTGTAAAAAAGAGGCAAGGGTATATTTACCCATCCGCTCGTAAGGACGAAAAACACCGTAGGCACCTGCGCACTTTTCAAACTCGGTATGTGCAATGCAACCATGCTCTTCTTTTTTGACAGGTGCAATAGACTTGCTATTTATAATCGGCTCAGGCGGTTGCGCTGGCAAAACATATGACTTATGCATTGGTGGCACAGCCGCTAGGGGTGGCGGTACATCAATTTGTGGTATTGGTTCGGGCTTGTTGTCGATAAGCGCTTGCTGAACAGGTACTTGGTCAGACCTGTCTCTCTCCGCTTTTAGCAATACCTCAAGCTTGGTATTCTCGGCATTGCAGGCCTTAGATTGTGGTGCAACAATTTGTGGGCTTTGTTCAACATCACCGTCGATAAGCGATTGCTGAGCAGGTGCTTGGTCAGACCCGTCTTCCTCCGGCTGCAACAATACCTCAGGCTCGCTATTTGCTGTATTTGAGGCCTCTGATTGTAGTTGTGTTGATTCCTGTGGCACTTGTATATTTTCTGTTGCTATGTCATTTGCGGCTGTTAGGGGCAGCTTCAAAAAGGGCGGCACTGGCAATACTGATGGTAACGCTAGCTGTACCGGTGCTGCAGAAATTTCCGCTTCAATCTCCAGATCTGGCGTTGGTGGCGCCATTATAACCTGATCCTCATTGTTGTTTGACACATCGAATCGAGGGGTTAGCAGCATTATTGGTGGCGTATCGACTAGAACCTTATCCCGGCGAACCTCCGGCTGTACCACTGCTTTTCTTGTGTTAACAGTTTGTGCTGTCGGCGGTTTTATTTCTGCCTTGGGCGGCGTAGCTGGCTTTTGCTCTACCACCGTTGAAATTCGATCCATTCTGCCTTTTTCAGATGTTTCGAGATTTTGAGCCAGCGTTGGCTTGCCCGGCGGGGTTGCCCGCTGATAACGCAGCAGTTCGGCACGGTATCGTTCCATCATCGCTTCCAGCGATGCATGATCAAAATCATTAGCAGTTTGTCGTTGCACGACGCCTCAGCCTCCTTTTATGTTCTCTCAAAAGTATATGATGCACCTGCGTGTAAATATTAATTCTTATGCGACATTTCTGAGTCTATTACCAGCGGTTTGAGACACACCCTGTAAGTCGAATCTTAAATTAGTTTTAATCAATGCAAAAAGGGCCGCGCCTTGCAGCCCTTTGCATATTAAGACTTTTATTTTTTACTCATTGTGGACATAGGATCAATAAATTTGCCGTTTTGCTTGCACTCAAAGTGCAGATGAGACGGCATGAGGCTTTCTGCGGGAATATAGCCGACAAGCCCGATCACCTGACCCAGCTTGACCGAATCGCCCTCTTTAACCGAAAGCTGCTTGGCCAAACCGCAATAGCGCAAAACCACGCCGTTCGAGTGCGTAATTTCCACCACATAGCCCCAAAGCGAGTCAGAACGTACAGCCGTTACCTTGCCTTTGGCAGCCGCCTTAACCGCGGCACCCTGCTCGGCTGAAATATCAACGCCGTTATGGGTACGCCAGTCGCCCAGCGTCTCGCTCTTGACCAGTGCACCATTGGAGTAAGGCGTGAATACTTTACCCTCAATCGGCATGGTCAAGGACAATTTGGCTGATGACGCCGGCACGCCGGACTGCCCTGAGCCGGTGGATCGCTCTGCAGGCTGACTCGAAGAGGATTGCGCCTTTGAGGAAGAGGAGGACGACTGCGATGATTCTATTTTGACGCCGTCTTGTTTTCCTGCCGCCTCCTCCAGCTGAGGGAAGTTCCATTCATCCGCCGCCGAATACTCACGCGTTATCGTACTGGGCTGTGTCGGGGGTTGAACGGTTGCGTCTCCTGTGCCGGTTTCCATTGCGAGATAAGCCGCGGTTCCCGCGCCCGCCAGACAGAAAGCCAGCACAACATAAAAGCCTTTACCACTTAAAAAACCTGTAAATTTATTTTCGGAACGATCAGACATCTTTTGCACCTCCGCCCTTATTTTGAGCGGAACATGTGCCGGTTATGCCTTTGTTTTTTAAAAAAGAGAATTATAGTTGCATTTCTTTAGTAACCCATCTCATCTTCTTTTTTATGGTGCCCCAAAATTATTCAATCAGATGAAGTCATTGCTTTTTTTATTATAGGTTGCGGTTTTCTAGTCGATACCGAATTTCTATATGAAAGAAAAGTAAGCGGTTGTTTATAAATACCCTTATACTCCGAGGTTACGCCAAACTACATACAAATTACTTCATCCAGCTGATAGTGTGCTCTGAAAAAAGAAAACGAAGCAACGTTGACAATCAGTCTTCGCTGCTCCGTTTTTAACGCGATTACTTTTTAGGGCGGACGCGTTATCAGGGCAAAACAACACCCCACAATGCCGTTACCTTCCCCGTATAAAACCCCGTCTATGACAGGTGGGTGAGCGCCCACAAACATCGCGCTCCCTTCTTCCACGACATCCCTCATGGGGAAGGCGGGAGGTCTGCACTAGTTTGTTGGAGACACTTAATGCCCCAAATTTATGCTTGTCGGATTATAAATGGAAAAGGATGTCGTACATCGCAGGGTATCGTAATGTTATCTTATGACCATAAGCCGTAATTATTCTTCTTCAATAAAATCGTAGTCCTCGCCAAGGCGCTCCATGAACATAGCGGAAATACGGTTAAACTCCGATTCATCCTCGATGGCCTCAAGAAATTCCTCAACGCCCTCGGCGACAACTTTTAGCACCACAAGCTCACCGGGGTCGGACAATAACTCATCAGGGTCTTCCATCACCGGAATTAAGGCAAGATATTGGACGCCATCTTCCTCTAACATATCCGCCACTTCAAACTCGTGTTCAACACCATCCTCATCAACGAGGGTGATTACGCCTTCGCCCGAATCGCAGCCACAGCCGCAAGCGCAATCTTCTTCATGGTCGTGGTCGTGACCACAATTGCAATGCTCGCTCATAATCTATATTGCTCCTCTCATTTTCTAGCTATAGTTTACGCTATACGTAAACGAAAGTCAAGGGCAAGGAATTTTAGGTATTTTATGCAAATTAATTTTATTTTGTTGAAAATAGTTGACTTA
>JAEWNU010000199.1 GCA_023456995.1 Bacillota bacterium | reverse complement strand
GCCAAGCAGGCTTCTCTGGTCGGCGTTTTCACCGGTCTTGACAAAGAAGGTGCCAATGATGGAAGCAAAGATACCAATTGCCGAAAGCACCATCGGAACCGCCATGCCGTCCATACCAAAGCCGGCGGCTACCGCAAGCGCACAGGCCGAAAGTCTGGCACCGGCATAAGATTCGTAAAGGTCGGCGCCCATGCCGGCCACATCGCCAACGTTATCGCCAACGTTATCCGCGATGACAGCGGGGTTTCTGGGGTCATCCTCAGGGATTCCGGCCTCAACCTTGCCAACAAGGTCAGCGCCGACATCGGCCGCCTTCGTGAAGATACCGCCGCCAACACGGGCAAACAGCGCCATCATAGAAGCGCCCATGCCAAACGTGAGCATCAACGCAGAAATGTGGGTTGCCTGTTCTGCAACGGGCAGCGCAGCGAAAACAACATACTTCAGAAAGTAGAACCAGAGGCTCATATCCAGAAGGCCTAAGCCAACAACGGTAAAGCCCATGACCGAACCGGCCGAAAAGGCAACTCTAAGGCCGTGGTTCAGACTTTCATTAGCTGCATTCGCTGTTCTGGCATTGGCAGATGTCGCGATTTTCATGCCGATAAAACCGGACAGTGCCGAAAAGAATCCACCTGTCACAAATGCGACGGGAACCCAGATTTCCATCTGGCCCATGAACACCAGCACCAGCATAACAGCAAAAACAACGGCAAAAAACTTTGCCACACCGCTATACTGGCGTTTGAGATATGCATTCGCGCCCTGGCGGATAGAAGCTGAGATCTTTTTCATCAACTCGGTGCCTTCACTCTCGGCAAGTACCTTCTTAGAACGCAGGTACGCAAATATCAGCGCCGCTGCTGCTCCAATAGGCATTAGGATGATAAGGTCCATTTTAAACTACACTCCTTGTCATTTTCTTCCTGCTCATTTTCTGCGTTCTTCTATAACGCATTTAGGAATATTATATTAAAACACCAGTTAATTTTATTGCGTATCGCTGCGATTGTCAACATAATATTCATATTTGATGCGTTTTTTATTATGTTTTTGACAAAAAAATATTGTAAAAAACATTTTTCAGGTTTAAAAAGGTAATCAATGGTTCTTTTTGTAATCAGCACCGTTAGCGCACCGCTAACGCCAGCACCAACAGGTGTGACGGATAGTAAAAATAAAAGCCCCATTTTCTGATCATTGCCCCCACCTGCCTAGCCGGGCCACCGCGCGTACCATTATAGCACAACAGTAATGGCAAGCTGAGCAAGCTAAACAAATACAGCCACTGACCGTACATCAGCCAGCTACCGGTAAACAGCAGCAGAACCACAGCTAAACCCCAACGCCCTTTTGAAGCAACCAACCAAAACATCAAGATGGTCAGCACACCCAGCGCAGCGTAATCGGTGCGCAGCAGCTGCGCCATCAAAACAATAACCATGATAGCAACAACGCTAAACTTTTTGCTGCCATAATCTACAAGTGCAATGCAGACGGCCCCCAGACAAAGCGTAAAAAATACGTTTTGATGATAGGGATAAAAGACGACACCGTAAAAAGCCAAATCAAATGGCAGCTCTGACAATAAGGCGAGCAATGCCAAACGAAGAATAAAGCGTTTTCGGCTGCGAGTGTGCAACATGCCTTGTGCTAATAAGAAAGCAAAAACGGGAAAAGCTGCCCGCCCAATAGCACGCAGTGTGAACAGGGTTGGCATGCCACGTAATACCATGGACAATGTGATCTGCTTATCCCGCATTATAACGGCTCCAATATGGTCCGCCGTCATACTTAACACAGCCACTACCTGCAGTGTTGTGCCGGAAAGTCCCCGTCCCGACCGCATCAGCGCGAAAGCTGTGGCATTGCGCCTGAGTGGTACGCATCCAGCAACAGTGAGAGCGTATCAATCTGACCACGCAACTCCTTGCCGATATCAGTATCAGCCACCAACTTACGCCGGGTTGCCACTTCCAGAATGTCGGTCTTTGATAAAATGTCGCTATTTTGTTGAACCGCTTCACTAATACCCTTAAACGGTCCGTGTGACACAAGCCGTAGCCCGTACGAGTTATAGATGAGCGTATAGCCCGCAATGCCGGTAGTCTTCTGATAAGCCTTGCAGAAACCACCGTCGATAGTCAGCAACTTGCCGTCGCATTTGATCGGGCTTTCGCCGTCCTTGGATTTCACCGGAATATGCCCGTTAACAATATGCGACTCCTCGGGGTCAAGCCCGAATTCTTCAAAAATATTTGCAATCACTTTAGGGTCGTTCATATAACGATAATAATAGTTCTTCGGTTCCTCATGCGAGGCTTTGTCCTCCACCAGCATGCGCTCGAAAGTAGTCATACGGGTTCTGCCGAAAATCGGTGAATTTTTACCGCACCACAGCCACCACATAAAGTCTTCGCCATCCCGCTTCTCTTTTGTACCGCGGAGACCAAAATAGCCCTCGCGCACTTTATGTTCACAAAAGTCGAACAACCGTTTTCCCCACAGGCGTTTGCCGTCAAACTCAAACCGTTCAAATGAGCCGTCGCGATTTAGCGGCACGCAGCCGTGAAACAGCAGGTTGGAATTGAAGCAGCGGTAGAAACTGCCATGCTCAAACAAAAACCGCATATGTGCCTGAAGCTTATCGCTACGGATAAACGAATCCTTCAGCGAGGCCATCAACTGGCGCTCCTCCTCCGTCAACTCATAAGGAGACTCCGGGTTGATAGTAGGGAAATCGGTATCGCGCAACGGGTAAGTTGCGTCCCCGATGGTCACCGTGCCCTCGGCAAAGTTAATCTTATCGAGCATCATGCGCTCGTCCATGTCATATTCGGGGTGGCGCGCGATGATCTGACCCTCAAGCTTCATCTGCATGACGGCGGCTGCTTTGCGCAGCTTTGCCACCAGCTCAACGTCATTTAATCCGATTTTGTCCTGTTCGAGAACCTTAGGCTTAAACGCCATTGAATTTCCGTAAGTTTTTTCAGCAAAGGTGGTCAATGCGCGCAGGCTGATTCCGTAGCCGTTTTCCAGCGTATCAACGTTTGCATAGGAGAGCGAAACATTGAGTACATTGGCGATGCAGGCCTCATTTCCTGCGGCAGCAGCCATCCAGAGCATATCATGGTTACCCCAGACGATATCCACCGCATGATGACACATCAAAAGCTGCATGATGTCCTCAGCGCCCGGCCCACGATCGTAAATGTCGCCAATGACATGCAGCTGATCAACGGCTAATCGTTTAATCAAACTAGAAAGCGCCACAATGAACGCGTCTGCCCTGCCTACGTCCACAATTGTGGAGAAAATGCGGCCATAATAATTCTCTTTATTCTTCTCATAGTGGTCGGCGTGCAGCAGTTCGTCAATGATATATGCAAAATCAACGGGAAGCGCTTTACGCACTTTGGAACGGGTATACTTCGACGCGACCACCCGACAGATATCTATTAGCTTGACCAGCGTGTCGTGGTACCATTCATCGAGATCGTCCTGATGTTCTACTTTAAGCAGATCGAGCTTGTGCTGCGGATAATAAATAAGCGTTGCGAGCTTCGAACGTTCCTCTTCTGAACTGCTCTCGATGTAGAGCTCGTCAATCTTGTCACGGATAACGCCAGACGCGTTGTTAAGGATATGCGCGACCGCCTCATATTCGCCGTGCAGGTCGCTGATAAAATGTTCCGTGCCTTTGGGGAGATCTAAAATAGCTTTGAGGTTAATAATTTCAGTACAAACCGATTGAATGTTGGGAAATTGTTTGGATAGTAAACGCAAAAACGCCATTTGGTCGTTAGTTAAATCGTTCTTTTCCTGCTGCATCGTCATTCCTCCCGTAAGTGGGTTTAAACTTAAACTTATACTTGGCTTCGGGCATGCATTCAGTATGGTTAAATACCAGATATGCTAAGCATGCAGTGTCAAATTGTGGCGCCAAAAGGCACACGCCTGACGCGAGCCCTAGGGCACCTGTCTATAATAAAAAATGTTATGTGATTATTATAGCATATTTATTTTGTCGTGAAGTAGAAATTACAGTACAAAAAAGCCCTTCTGCAACAGAGGGGCTTTAGAGAAATTAGGCAATAAAGCGCCTCTACTTGTGGAAGCCAATTCCACATCCGGTTACTATGTCGATTACTTCTACACAAGTCCACCCATTAGGGCAAATATCGCACCTGCATCGGCGGTTCTTCCCACCACGATAAGTTAGCCGTACCATCGCCAACTATGGCGATATCACATCGCATTGTCCAGTTGTTGCGGTAGGGTCTGATCAAACAATCGGTTTTCAGCTCGCCAATTTGCTTTAAAGAAGCATCAAAAACCACTAGCGTCACCGGCATCAAAATATCCCAATCCTCGGTGTAATTGCGCATGGCGGCCAACAGCAGTTGGTTTTCGTGGTCGACTGCCATTCCTACGATCAGTCGTTCGGTGTGTGTATCGCCGTCGGTTTCGATTACACTGCCGAGATCCAAAAGCAATTGGCCCACAGGCTGTTCACCAGTAATATCATATGCTGTAAGCGAATCCACCTCATTAAGCACGACAACGTCGTTGTTAAAAAAATCGGCGCCGTAAAGAAGTGAACATGAGTTTAAAAAAATGATGTTACCGTCTTGCCTTCTTAACACGATATCGCTCCAAAACGCATCGCCTGCACCGCCGCCGTCGGCATAATATAACACCTGTTTACCGTCCGGGCTAGTCGCCAAAAGCTCCTCGATCATTTCGTCAGTATAGCGGCGGGTACAAGTATAACTCAGGTCATTAAAGTCCAGCGTATAGGTCAGCTTGGTGTTGGTCACCTCCGCTGTTTTGGAAGAGGAATCCAGGGTGACGGTAGCCTCATAGGTAATGCCTTCGCGGTCAGCATATTCCGGGTTCATTAAAAAATCCAGTGCCATGCCAAAGTTATGATCGTATTCGGGAATCACAATTTCATGTGTTTTACCTTCGGCGTCGGTCAGACAAAATCGCATGCCCAGCGTGTAGGGGGTCTCTCGAAAATTGGTGGAATAGGACAAAACCACGCTGTTGTCTTCCTGTAAGGTTTTATAGCACCATTCGTCTACATAGCCAGTTGCCGCGTCCATACTGTAGTGATAATTTCCTTCGCGCGTATAATATAGCCTACCATTCGCCAGCTGCACAAAATGGAGCGCCAAATCTTCAGCGCTGTCGCTCCAGACACCAGTGTAAGCTGTAAGTTTATGATTGCCCTGCACGTCAAACAACTGCGTCATGACATAGAAACTCGGCTCACTATCGGTGTCACCGTTCCAAGCACGATGCTCAGTATACAGCACCGCAGAGCCGTTTTCGTCCGAGACAGTATCTAGTATGCGATATTCGCATTGTGGCACTTCCCAAAGCAGCTGTGTTTTCTCACAGTAAAGCAACGGAGCGTCCGTTCCCCCACTGTTGCTATCAGATAGCACCGCTGCGTCGGACATCGCGACCGAAGCACTTGACTGCGTACAGGCACTGCAAATCATCAACGCGATGACAAGAACAATCCACCACATACTTTTTAACCGCATTATATAGCCCTCGGTTTTCTGTCCGACTTTCCTTGCTGTACTGTTTATCATAGCAATCAACTCGGCATATATCGTATCTGAATCGGCGGTTTATCGCCCCAGAACAGTTCGGCTGTGCCGTCACCATTTATTTCGACCGAAAGAATATTGATAGAAAACTTTGCAAAGGCGCGCATCGTCATGCTGGTTTTATATTCGCGCAGCGGCTGCCCCTCCCAATCCAACACCGCCAGTGTAACCGGCAGCGCCTCAGTCTGCTGCGGAGAACCCTGCCAAAGCACGCCAGAACCAAAGGTGTAGGGGCGATGCGCAACAAGTAGAACGTGGTTTGTCGTATCAACCGCTGTGCCAACTACAATTCGCGCGATCCCATTCATCGATTTATTATAAGGGTTTTGCTGTGTACCAAAATCAAATTTCAGCCCCGACGATAAGGGCGCACCGGAGGAG
>JAEWNU010000198.1 GCA_023456995.1 Bacillota bacterium | reverse complement strand
GACCATATTTTAGGCGTACCGTGGCTGGTACGCAGCATTGGAACGCAAATGTTAAGCGGCCGCTATGAAGGTACGCTGACCATTTATTGTCATGATATTTCGGAGCATGCCATTCGCACTATTTGTGAATTGACAATTCAAAAAAAATTCACCAATCTTTTTGATGACCGAATTCGATTTGTAACGTTGAGAGACGGCGACACGGCACAGGTTTTTGGTAGTGAAGTGCGCTTTTTTGATATTCATTCGACAAAAGCTAAACAATTCGGCATGCAGGTGGAACTATCAAATGGGCGCAGGCTGGTGTGTCTGGGCGATGAGCCGTGTGATACACAGTGCGAGCAGCTCGCCGCAAAAGCCGACTGGCTCTTGTGTGAGGCGTTTTGCCTTTATAAAGACCGCGACCGCTTTAAACCCTACGAAAAAAATCACAGTACGGCAAAGGATGCTGCTGAACTGGCTGAGCGACTGGGCGTTAAAAATCTGGTGCTGTGGCACACGGAGGATAAAACGCTAGAAGCCCGTGAGACTTCCTATTCAACAGAGGCAAAAGCATATTTTGGCGGCAATATATTTGTACCTAACGATCTCGACAAAATTGTATTGTAACGATTTTAAAAGCTTATTATGCATGGCTTAAAAACTGTTTTAACCAAGTTTTTAAATAGATATTAGACTTGGATTTTGCGTTAAAGCTTTTTGGTCTTTGACTGTTGTACTTTTTTGTGGGATATGCTATAATAGCATCCGGCACTCATTTTTGGCAGCAATACGGCAAACGTAGTTGTGGTAGAAAATGCGGCCAACGCAGTCAGGACGGGCGTGTGGCCTGTCATGCGGGTATGTGGATCCTGTGCGACGAGGTTCTGTGAACCATGTCAGGCGGGGAACCGAGCAGCATTAAGCGGAGTGCCTTGTGTGCCGCAGGTAATCTGCATCCCCGCATGAGAGCCCACAGGCAGTTTTGGCTGTTTTTGTTTTTGCGCATGGTGCGAGCTACTCAGAGTGGTGTTAAATCGTAACGTGTGCTTAAGATGGAGAAATGGATTTAAGCCGAAAGGCGTTTTACTCTGGTTTTGCGAGGTGATATGAAGGATGCGGCTGGCGCTTTATCGTTTATACCGTCCGCGCCACTTTGATGAGGTGGTCGGGCAAGAACACATCACCACCGTGCTCAAAAACGAAATGCGGCAGGGAATGCCGTCGCATGCCTATCTGTTTATCGGTTCGCGCGGAACCGGCAAAACCACCTGTGCCAAGCTGGTGGCCAAGGCGGTTAACTGCCTTTGTCTGCGAGATGGGAATCCCTGTGGCGAATGCGATATTTGCCGCGGTGTCGACGATGGCTCTCTTTTAGATGTGGTTGAAATCGATGCGGCCTCTAACAACGGCGTGGATAACATCCGCGACCTGCGCGACGAAGCGGTGTTTACGCCCGCGGTAGCAAAGTACCGCGTCTATATCATCGACGAAGTTCATATGCTTTCCACCAGCGCTTTTAACGCGCTGCTAAAAATACTCGAAGAGCCGCCTGAGCATGTCATTTTTATTCTGGCGACTACCGAGATTCATAAAGTGCTACCCACTATTATTTCACGTTGTCAGCGGTTTGATTTTCAGCGCATTGAGAGCGCCATCATCTCAGAACGATTGCAGGAAGTTGCACGTCGTGAGGCCCTGATGCTTTCTGATGAGGCTGCCGGGCTGATCGCCCGACTCTCAGATGGTGGCATGCGTGATGCACTTTCTCTTTTGGATGTCTGTGCTGCGGATACCGATCATGTCACACTTGATACGGTGGTCAAAGCCGCGGGTCTGACTGGTAGCGCGCATTTATTAGCGCTGACCGATAGTATTCTTTCAGGAGACACCGCCGGAATGCTGGCAAAATTGGCAGGGCTGCGACAGAAAAGCATGGAGCCGCAACGGCTCTGTGAGCAACTTTGCGGCCATTATCGCAATTTGATGCTTGTCAAAACCCTTGAGAAGCCCGAGGCTATGCTTGACTGCCTGCCATCTGAAATTCCGAACCTGCGCGAGCAAGTGCAGAAAATTTCGTTGACCGATTTGCTACACAGCCTTTCGGTACTGCAGGAGACGACAGCGCGCATAGCCAAAAGTCCGATGAAGTACGCCGAACTCGAGCTGGCGCTAGTGACTTTGTGCGAGCCGACTGCCCGTACGGGCTATCAGGCGCTGCTAAAGCGAATTGAGGAGTTGGAATCGGCAGTTCGCAGCGGCAGAAGCTTTTTGGCACCCACGGCTGAACCTGTGCCGACGCCCAAAATGCAACCAGAGCCCGCGGTGGTGCCGCCTTCGGCTGTTACGATGGTAGCCGAACCGCCGGCAGCAGCGGCCAAGCCGGTTTTACAACAACTTTTGCCCACACCGCAACCTAGCGAAGCCCCTTTAGCTGCTAACGATGTATCTTTAGGCGGCGTGCCAGAGTTTACATCTTGGTCGCAGACACTTGAACGACTATCAAAAATTAATCTTTCAATATATGCCATGATGCGCGGTACAAAAGCTTATTTTAATGGCAAACAGGTTCTTATTGACGTCTCAAATCCGGTTGTGCTTGAAATGCTGCGTGACAATGAATATACTAAGAACAGTATCAAACAGGCGATTTTTGAAGTGACGGGAGAACGGCATGGGCTTGGCCCTTACCGCCCGCCAAAAGAGGAAACCCCAGAAGAGGATCCACTGCAAAAGCTGATTGAATCGCTTGGTGATGCGCAAAATATAACGATTGAATAGAGGAGAACCAATATATGAAAGCAAGACTTCCCGCAGGGATGGGCGGCGGCCCGCAGAACCAGAAGGACTTAATGCGCAGAGCGCAGAAAATGCAGGAGCAGCTCGCCGAAACACAGGCTGAGATTGAAAGCCGTGAATTTACCACGACCTCCGGCGGCGGCATGGTTGAGGTCATCATGAATGGTAAAAAGGAGCTTAAGGCGCTGAACATTAAGCCTGAAATTGTCGACCCCGACGATATCGAGATGCTGCAGGACGTCATTATGGC
>JAEWNU010000197.1 GCA_023456995.1 Bacillota bacterium | reverse complement strand
ACCCCAGAGTGCGGCGCTTACCACGGCGGGCAGCTAACGCAAGATTCTCTTGAATCTCCATCGTTGCAGCAGTTCCTGTCATCGGATCCTGAAAAACGCGTCCCAAGTACGCTGCTCTTTTATGTTCTGGTACGCCGGTAATATTCTGGCCGTCTAGTACAATTGCACCCTGATTAACAGGCCAAACCCCCGCAACGGCATTAAGAGTCGTGGATTTACCGGCACCGTTGCCGCCGATAACAGTGCAGAAATCACCGGGATTAAGATGCAAATTAACACCACTTAAAGCAATTTTTTCATTAATAGTGCCTGGGTTGAAGGTCTTATGAACATCAATAATCTTTAACACTTACAGCGCCCCCTTATCACACATCGCTTTAAGCGCTGCTTCAGACGATTTGGCGGTACGCCTAAAAGAACTTCTACTTTTACCCTGAAGATAAGGAACCGCCAGACAGACGGCAACAATTATGGCGGTAAACAGCTTTAGATCATTGGAATTTAACTTTAGCCAAAGCACGACACCGACAACGATATAATAAATGACACCACCAAGAACCACAAAAATCATGCGAAGTGCAAAATTAGGAAACTTTTTAAGTAAAGAACCACCAAAAACCTCACCGATGATAACGGCGGCCAAACCGATTACAATGGCACCGCGTCCCATATTAATATCTGCAAAACCTTGATACTGTGCCATAAGCCCACCCGCAAGACAAACAATACCGTTGGAAATGGACAAAGCCAAAACCTTGGTAAAGTCAATGTTAATGCTGTTGGCTTTACTCATAGCCGGGTTGCATCCAGTAGCCCGAATGGAACACCCCTGTTCAGTACCGAAATACCAATATAAGACCGAAATTAAAACAGCAGCGAAAAGACCAGCGATTAAAATTGCCTTGGAAACGTGCATAAGTGAAATAAGCAGCTTATATTTTTTAATACTGATAGCCTGGTTTGCAGCCATACCCATGATGTGTAAGTTTACAGAATACAACGCTATCTGGGTCAAAATACCGGAAAGAATCGGTGGAATTCCCAAGGCAGTATGCAGCAATCCAGTAGTAAGACCTGCTGCCAAGCCAGCAAATACCGCTATAAGTAAAGCTACTGGTACCGGAAAACCGGCTAGCGTCAGCATGACAGTGACAGCACCTCCAGTCGCGAACGACCCGTCAACAGTTAGATCTGCAAAATCGAGCAAACGGAACGTAACATAAACACCAAGCGCCATAATACCCCAGATCAGTCCCTGAGCGACACAACCCGGAATGGCATTTATAAGGTTCAGCGGATTAAGAGCCGCAAAATAACTCATTCTTTTTCCTCCTACTCGGAATACAAATAGCAAAATTAAAGTTTTTTATTAACCGATAGTATAATTTGCGCATCAAAAGGAGATACCCGCAAGGGGAGCCGTTGCAAATCTTTATAGTACAATTTTTAAAATGAGGGGTGCTATATTCCAACAGCACCCCTTCGATGTTAAGAAAAGCTTTTGCAATATTATTTGATTTCGATAGCAGTATAGCTTTCAGGAATTTTCACGCCAAGTTTTGCAGCGCGATCAGGCATATATTTATAGGTCGTATCAGATGCAAACTTAACTTCCATCTTGGAGACATCCGCACCGTTGACAAGAATATCATAAGCCATTTCGCCTGTTGCATAGCCAATATCATAATAGCCGATTGAAAGAGTTGCAATACCGCAGCCTCTGCAGATGCCTTCTTCACCAGTAACAATAGGAATACCGGCAGGTTCTGCAACGTTGTTGATTGCCTCGGTACAAGAAGCAGCGGTATTATCAGTTGGGATATAGATAACATCACTGTTTGAGCAGGCATTCTGGGTAACGGCAGTAACGTCGTTGCTGTCCGCAAAGGTGTAATCGGTGATCGCGTAGCCCATATCAGTCAGATACTTCTTGATCGTTTCAGCCTGATATTTAGAGTTTGGCTCTGCGGAACAATACAAAATTCCTATATTTTTTGCATTGGGGAAAAGCTCCTTGATCATTTCAGCCTGTTTATCCAGAGGTGCTAAATCAGATGTACCCGAAACGTTATAGCCGGTTACACCGGTCCAATTGTCAATGTCCAGCGCTGTGGCATAGTCGGTAATAGAAGTGCCAAGTATCGGGATGGTGTTCGTAGAGGAAACAGCCGCCTGCAAGGCCGGTGTTGCATTGCCTAATATCAGGTCATATTTGCTGGAGACAAACTGGTTGCAGATCGTGGAACAGGTCGCGGAATCTCCGGCAGCGTTTTGCTCGTCGAATACAACCTTATCGCCTAGTTTTTCAGACAATGCGTCTTTAAATCCCTTTGTAGCCGCATCAAGCGCTTCGTGTTGCACCAATTGGCATATACCAATGTTATATACAGTGGCGGCATTAGAAGTGCTTTTCGCATTCGACTCTTGAGGAGCTTTTTCTGGTGCGGACACTTTACCGCTTGTATTGCCACAGGCTGCCAGGCTTAAAGCCATTGCAATAGACAAAATAAGTACTAAAAACTTTTTCATTTCTTCAACTCTCCTATCTCCTAATTAATAACGTTTTCGCTTTAAAGCTTTAAAGTGAAACAATGGATTTATTATAACATTTGAAATTAAAAAGTTCAATGTCTAAGTTCACACAAATTATGCCGCTTTAAAGTTCTAAATTAAACTTTTTTTACAAGTACTTCCTTGTCCGCTTATCTTATGCTTTGTCCGACATCTATGGGAGCGACTCGAAATCTTACCTATATAATATAGAATGATAGGAAATATTGACATTTGGTTTCAAAATAACTATAATCGCAAGACACAGTAAATTATAGTGTATATTGATTGCACCAAAAGCAGGGTTATCAATACACTGTGTTAATACAAGTAAAAATAAATTCAAATTCAAATAAATAAGGGAATATCAATATTATGAAGCCAATTATTGAAGTAAAAAACTTCACGAAAAAATATGGGGACTTTGTTGCGGTCAACGATATCTCGTTTAGCGTGGAAGAAGGCAGCATCTTTGCCTTCTTAGGGCCGAACGGCGCCGGTAAAAGCACAACCATCAATACCCTGTGTACAATATTTGAAAAAAGCTCCGGTATGCTTTCTATCGACGGAAAGGATGTCTCGACGCAAAAGAGCCAGGTGCGTTCCTCTATCGGCGTAGTCTTTCAGGATTCCACACTTGATGCCAAAATGACAATAGAAGAAAACCTTAAGCTGCACTGTGTTTTTTATAACATTCCAAGAGGCGAAGTGGAAGAGCGCATTCAGTTTGTTCTGAAGCTGGTTGACCTGCTTGATGAACGTAAAAAGCTGGTGGGCGCACTTTCCGGCGGTATGAAGCGCCGGGTTGAGATTGCCCGCGGATTGATTCATTACCCCAGGGTTTTGTTTCTTGATGAACCCACCACAGGACTTGACCCCCAAACCAGAGCGCATATCTGGGAATATATTCTCAAGCTGCAAAAAGAACGAAACATTACCATTTTCCTTACCACGCATTATATGGAAGAAGCCGAGGTCTGCAATAAAATTGCCATTATTGACGGCGGTGTGATAGTCGCGCACGATACGCCCTATGCGCTGAAAAAGCGTTACACCAGAGACAAGGCCTATATCAATACCACCAATGCGCCCGAATTGGAAAGCCTGTTGACCCAGCGCGGACTGGGTTATGAGAAGAAAGAGGGTTATTATAAAGTAGAGGCCGAGCAGCTAGACCAGCTGTTGGCTGTGATTAGCGACCACAAAGCGCATATCACCAATATGGAAATTAAAAAAGGCACCTTTAATGATGTCTTTTTAGAAATTACTGGCCGCAAAATCAGAGAGGAGGCCTAATATGAACACCATTTTTGCCTTATGGATAAGAGGTTTAAAAGCCTTTGTAAGAAATAGGACAGGCTTGATTTTTTCGCTTATCTTCCCATTCTTTTTTGTCTTTGTCTTCAGCTCTATTTTTAAAACCAATTATATAGAGAATCCTGTGGCCTATATGCTGTCAGGCGTTATTATCACCACGGTATTTGAAAGTGCCTTAAACCTGGCCTCAACCACGGTGGACGATATGGTAAGCGGGTTTATGAAAGAGGTTCTGGTCTCCCCAGCTAAGCGCGTCTCTGTCGCCATAGGGCAGATGCTCTCGGCTGCCACCGTCGCCACTCTGCAAGGGCTGCTGATTCTAATTGTAGGGCTATTTATAGGCATAAAGTTTACCTCTTGGAGGACACCGATTTATGTTCTGCTTGCTATGATATGCATCGGCATTGTTTTTTCAGGGGTCGGGCTGTTTATGGCTACTAAGGTTCGCAACGGGCAAACCTTTCAGATTATTAAGACTGCGGTGACGATGCCCCTCGCATTTCTTTCAGGTGCTTATATTCCTTTGTCTATGCTGCCTGGCAGCCTTCAGTTTTTTGCTTACCTCAACCCCATGACTTATGCTACAGCCTTTTTCCGCATGGTTACATTGGAAAAAACCGGCCTTTCGATTACTGAGCTTCTTAATGAAGGCTTAGTCGTTTCGATCAACGGCTTTGTGATTACGCCGTTTTTGACTTTTGTAATTATCGTGGGCATCGGATTAGTATTTCTGCTGTTGGCAACTTCAAGCTTTATTAAGACTGATTTTTCGCGCCTGAGCAGAAGCGCAACCGATGCCAATGCCATTTGGGGGTAAACCTTACATTCCACGGTTTCGTTTAGTGATCTCTGCAAGGGCGACGACGTCAATGTCTATTGACCCTGTTCGACGCCACCAAAAGCGTCGGGAAGATATTCTATTTGGTGCTGCGTTATTCAGTAGTTAGCTTCACCAGCTCCTGCTGGGCGTTGGTATACGGTTTTGATTGCTTCTGAAATTGAGTTATAGCCGCACCTGTGATGAATATGGAATGGCTTTAAAAAGGGCAGTGCATTAAGCGCTGCCACTTTTAAATTTATGCTGTTTTGTATTCTGATACCAGAGCATAAGATATAAATCTGTTTCTATAATTGAATGAATCAAGTCTTATGCTCCCCAATCCGATTTGAAGCAACCCAATTTAGCATTAAACTGTCACTGGATAACTTTGTTGTCAGTATAAAATAGAGCATACAACAGCATGTGATAAAAAACACTTTCTCTTGGAAGTACAAAAGAGGAACGGCAGCACGCGGCTGCCGTTCCTCTTAAAAAACAGAAAACTATGAAAAGGGACTATTCCAGACGTGTTTCTAAAACCGCTTTGACCGTTCGTTCATAGGTGCGGCGCAGATGTTCGCGCATCATCTCTTTAGCCAGTGCTGCGTCGCCTACTGCAATTGCTTTGTAAATAGCTTCATGCTCATTAGCTACATCGCGGCTCTTTTCGGG
>JAEWNU010000196.1 GCA_023456995.1 Bacillota bacterium | reverse complement strand
GCCCAGACCGTCGTCGAGCGTCAGTTTCAAGAGGTTGCGCGCTTTGGGCACCTCTACACATTCTAACACCTTGCAAACTCTAAAGTCGAGCTTGGCAAAATCATCAATGACAACCTCCGCTTTCAAGGGCGCGGCTGTAGCTTCGGGTGTCACTTCGGCTTCAGACCCTTGCGGCTGTGCTGCGGCCAGCTCCTCTGCCGTGGCGGGGGCGGTAAAATCGAGCAGAGACAGATAGCGCGCCTTGTCGATGGCGTGCAGGAACAGATAAAGCCGCGGACCCTTTTCTTTGTTGAGCAGCAGCTGATAAACATTCTTGAAGAAGCGGCCCTGGTTAGCCTTAATTACCTTTTCTTCACCGCTCGGGAACACTGTTCGCGAAACAGAATAGAGGAAAGTGTTCAGGTCGTCCAAACTGTCATCCACCGTCGAGAGGTGTTCAAACAGCAGCTTAATCTCCTTCTTTTCATCGTCTGAAAGCGCATTATAAACGGCAAAGTCACGGATGTTGCGCAACTTGTAGGCGTTTTCAGGGGAACACTGCTCCAGCCAGAACTTCGCCAGCGTTAAACGCTCTGCAAATTCCTCGCGTTTGTAAGGTGTGCCAATCTTCTCAAAAACTGTCTCAAGCGCGTCAAGGTTAAAGTCCACTGTACTGCCAAGCTGAACAAGCTGACCCATCGGCACTGTTTTTATCTCATGCCCCGGCACATCGATGTTGTACATAATGGCATTGAGACGCTCGTCTCCCTTGCCTGCGCGATAATCGTTGAGTGCCTTGTCAAACTCAAAGTACTGGCGCAAAATCTCCTCGTCAAAGCAAAAATCAAACGCCTTGAGCGGTTCGGTCTTGGAATAGAGCCACAAAATAACCTCAGGCTGGTAGATTTTCAGCAGCGTTTCGGGCGTCAGATTAAGCCCTGACGAGCCGGACATTTTGCCGGTCATGCCCTTGATTCCAATGAATTCATATCCAGTAAAATATGGCGCCTGATAGTCAAAAATCTTATCAGAAATAATGCGGCTGGTCTGATAGCTGCCGGTAGGAGAAGCGTGATCTTTACCGCCGGGCTCAAAATCGACGCCCTCGGCCTTCCAGCGCATTGGCCAGTCAATCTTCCAGGCCAGCTTGGCACGGCTACCGTTCGCAAAGTCATAATCGCCCTCGTAACCGCACTTGCAGGTAAAATGTCCACTGGTGCAATCCTCTGAAAAGGTGGTGAAGGTGGTGGTATCCTTGCCGCAAGCCGGGCAATATACGATAGCGGGGCTATAGGCCTCGCGTTCACCTTCGGCAGCATCCTGCGTGCGGAAGCTGTCCAAAATATCGAATATCTCGCCGCGGTGGCGCAGCGAATGAATGATACTCTGATTATAACGCCCCGAACGGTATTCGGCAGCTTGATAGCGGAAATCGACCTCTATACCAAAGCGCGACAAAGAACGCTCAAACTCTTTTTCAAAGTGTTTGGCATAGCTTTCACAGCATCCAAAGGGATCGGGTACATCCACATAGGGCTTTCCGATATGCAAGTTCCACTCTTCGGGCACATTCTTAGGCACCTTGCGGAAACGGTCAAACTCATCCCACGAGAAAAGTAGTTTTGCCTTTTTACCGGCCTTTTTCAACGCACGACAGACAAAATAACTCGTGGCAATATCACGGAAGTTGCCGATGTGTACCGAACCCGAGGGGCTGATGCCCGCGGCACAGACATACTCTTCCTTATCCGGCTTTTTTGCAATAATTTCATTGGCAATTGCTTCTGACCAATGCATAACTTCAGACCATCCCTTTCAACTGCAAATACAAAGCGCGCGCAAGGCCTACTAGAGCCATTTTTTACGTATGCGCATTTTATGCCATTATCTTTAAAATTTTACTATAAAACATCCCAAAAGTCAAACGTTCGACTATCTTCTTCGGCAGTGGCGAGTCAAACTGTTTTTAGCCTCCGGTATTGATTTAACCGTGTGTTATGCTATACTTTATTTTATATAAACACTTTTTGCACGGCGCGCGACGCCGTTAGTTAAGCCTTTGTTCAAGAAAAGAGGAGATTTCCTATGCTGTCATATCAGGCCCTTGGGTTGGAAAACTCTCAAAACCTGCTTAAAAAAGCTTATGAGGGGCACTATGCCGTTGGGGCCTTTAACTTCATTTCTATCGAACAGCTCAACGGTATCTTTGATGCTTGTGTTCAAAAACGCTCACCCGTTATTTTGCTGGGCTCACCAAAGTTGTGCCGCCAGTTTGAGCCGCGCATGCTCGCCCGTATGGCGCAGGCTGGACGCGAGCGTGTACTTGAGCAGGGATTAGAAATTCCCACGGTTTTGCATTTGGATCATGGTCTTTGTTACGACCATTGTGTCACTGCCATCCAAAATGGTTTTTCATCTGTGATGATAGACGGCAGCGCGTTGCCCTTTGCCGAAAATGTGGCACTGACCCGTCAGATCGTCGAATATGCCCACGCCTATGGTGTGACAGTAGAAGGAGAATTAGGCGTGCTTGACACCGCGGCCAATGCGCAAAGCTACTTCCCGCAACGGCTTTACACCGACCCCGACCAGGCAGCCGAATTTATCGAAAAAACCGGCGTGGATAGTCTGGCTATCGCCATTGGCACCTCACATGGTATGGTCAAGTACCTGCCGAACCCCGACGGCAGCTATCCCGAACTGCGCTACGATATTTTAAATAAGATTGAAGCGCTGATGCCCGGTTTCCCCATTGTGCTCCACGGTGCCTCCTGCCTGCCTTTCAAATACATCGAAATGATCAATCGATACGGCGGTAAGATCGGGCACGCGGCCGGCATTCCCGAATATCAGATCGCCAACGCCGCACAAATGGCGGTGTGTATGGTGAATATTGCCTCAGACGGCTGGCTGGCGGCGCTTGCACTCACGCGAAAAGTACTGGCTGAAAATCCGACAGCAATAGACGGACGTATCTATTCTTTGCAGGTGCGCCCGGAATTAAAAGAGCTGTACTGCCATAAAATCGACATGCT
>JAEWNU010000195.1 GCA_023456995.1 Bacillota bacterium | reverse complement strand
AGTGCCGTACATGGACTACATGGAGAAGGTCTCTAAGTCGGTACACAAAGCCTGCGCTGAGAAGGGCGTGGAAATTCCCTTTATCGCTATTGAACCCGGCCGTTCGGTCGTTGGACCCGCAGGTATTACACTTTATACGGTGGGTGGCGTCAAGCAAATTCCCAATGTGCGCACCTATGTTTCAGTGGACGGTGGCATGACTGACAACCCCCGATATATTCTCTATCAGTCCAAGTACGATGTAGTGCTGGCAAATCGCGCTAACGCTCCCAAGGATGCCGTTGTAACCATTGCCGGACGCTGCTGCGAAAGCGGTGATCTCGTCGGCGAAGGCATGGCGATTCAATCCCCAAAGGTTGGTGATATCATCGCCGTACTGGCGACCGGCGCCTATAATTATTCGATGGCGTCTAATTATAACCGTGTGCCCAGAGCTGCCGCTGTTATGGTGCGTGATGGCGAAGCCCGCGAAATTATCCGACGCGAAAGCCTTGAGGATTTAGTCAGAAATGACCTCTAATTGTGTTTTTTTGCCAAAAAGGTATTGCTTTTACATTGTAAAGTGGTAAAATATAATTACATTACTATGCGCTGCCGCAATATTATGCCAACAAAAATTTTTGGAGGTAGTTATATGAATCCACGCCTGAAAGAAATGAACGTCGAGTTTTTGTTTGAGGCGATTTTGCACCTCAACAACATGGAGGAATGCTACAACTTCTTTGACGATTTATGCACTGTACAGGAGCTTAAGGCACTTACCCAGCGTTTACAGGTGGCTTCAATGCTTTCAGAAGGCAAAGTGTACAGTGATATCGTGACAAAGACAGGCGCTTCTACTGCAACCATCAGCCGCGTAAACCGGTCGCTTAACTATGGTAGCGACGGT
This sequence comes from Bacillota bacterium, assembly GCA_023456995.1. Lineage (GTDB taxonomy): Bacteria > Bacillota > Clostridia > Oscillospirales > Ruminococcaceae > Yanshouia. Next base: position 2,107 of record JAEWNU010000195.1, on the reverse strand, counting down.
TATAAGATTATTTTCGAAAGGCTGGAGAAGGATGGCCTCATATAACGCGTTCGCGCCGTTTTATGACAGGTTTATAAAGCCTGTGGATTATAAAAAGCGCGCCGCATACTTCAACAGCATTATCGCACCGCAAATCGGGGAGCAGAAATTGCTCCTCGATTTAGCATGTGGTACCGGTAGTCTGGCGATTGCGCTCTCACAGCTCGGTTATGACGTTATTGCGGCTGATGCATCGCCTCAGATGCTTTCAATTGCACAGCAAAAGGCATATGATTCGGGTGAGCAAATTTTGTTTTTAAACCAGCGTATGGAGACGCTTGATCTTTATGGCACAATAGATGCCTGTGTTTGCGCGCTGGATTCTTTAAATCATCTTCCAGATCCGCGCGCGTTGCGGCGTGCGCTATCACGTGTATCGCTGTTTTTAGCGCCGGGCGGCGTATTTGTGTTCGATATGAACACACCCTATAAGCATCGCCATCTATTGGCTGATAACTGCTACGTCTATGAAGAAGGGGACACGGTGTGCGTCTGGCGCAACAAAACCGACGAAACGCTGCTAACTGAAATTTCACTGGATTTTTTTACTCTGCAGGCTGACGGGCGCTACATGCGTGACGGAGAGAGTTTCTGTGAACGCGGCTATGCGCTTGAGCTGATTACGGATATACTGGCAGACTGTGGGCTGACGTTAACAGCACTTTATGCCGACGACAGCTATGACGCGCCAAACGATACTTCAGAGCGCTATATTTTTGTTACTAAAAAGGGGAAGTAAATCAATGGGAAAGCTGCTTAGAGCCATCACAACCGATGGGGCAATTTTGGCGACGGTTCTTGACTCCACCGATATGTGCAACCGTGCCGAGCAGATACATCAAAGCTCCGCGACAGTGACGGCGGCCATAGGGCGGCTGATGACAGCGGCGTCTATGATGGGCGCTGCGCTAAAAAATGACACGGATACCATTACGCTGCGAATCTCGGGCAAAGGCCCAGCCGGGGCGGTAATCGCCGTTTCGGACGCTTTTGGCAATGCACGTGTTTCGGTGGCAAACCCGATTGTCGAATTGCCTCTAAACGCTGCCGGTAAATTGGATGTGGGTGGGGCCATTGGTACTGATGGCTTTCTCTCAGTTATACGCGACTCTGGTATAGGTGAACCGCAGACTGGTTATTCGCCCATTGTGACTGGCGAGATTGGGGACGATTTAACCTATTTCTTCGCCAACTCCGAACAAGTGCCCACGGTGTGCGCGCTGGGTGTTCTAGTAGCGCCCAACCTTTCGGTTCAGGCAGCAGGCGGTTATCTGCTTCAGCTGTTGCCCGGCGCAGGGGATGACACCATTGAACAGCTTGAAAAGATGCTGCCTACCGTTGCATCGGTGTCTACAATGATTAGCGAGGGCCTTGCAGGGCGGGATATCTTTGACCGCGTATTGGCTGGATTTGAGTATGAAGTTATTGAAGAACGCGAGGTCGTATATCGTTGCGATTGTTCACGTGAGCGTGTAGAACGCGTATTGATTAGCCTTGGACGTGAGGAGCTAACACGCCTTGCGGCTGAGCAGGAAACGACCAACGTTGAATGCCATTTTTGCGAAAAGAATTACGCTTTTACAGGGGAGCAGCTACTGGGTCTTGTTAAATAACGCATTGGAATGCGATTTTTCAAAGAAATGAAAATTTAGCCGAAAAAAAGTGATTATTCTTGCAAAAAGGGGTTGACATATTCGCCCTTTTGCGATAAAATAATCATCGTCGCCGAAACGCGAACGTTGTGGGAGCATAGCTCAGCTGGGAGAGCATCTGCCTTACAAGCAGAGGGTCACAGGTTCGAGCCCTGTTGTTCCCACCACATATGGCCTGGTAGTTCAGTTGGTTAGAACGCTAGCCTGTCACGCTAGAGGTCGTGGGTTCGAGCCCCATCCAGGTCGCCAATTTCTCTATCCGATATGGCGAAGCAGACAAGCTGTCTGTGGGTAGAGCCCGGTAACGGGTCGCCGGTTTTGCCTTTGTAGCTCAGTTGGTAGAGCAGAGGACTGAAAATCCTCGTGTCGTTGGTTCGATTCCGACCGAAGGCACCATCCGCGGGTTTAGCTCATCT
>JAEWNU010000194.1 GCA_023456995.1 Bacillota bacterium | reverse complement strand
TAAGTCTATAACGGTTGAAACTGCCGCGTAAAAATTAGAATATACCATCAAGGAGCTATGCGCTGGATGGTTTGAGAAAAGCATTGATAAAACTTCCGACCACAGATCATGTGTTATCGGAAGTTTTATCATATTTCTGGGTCAATGGAGATATGAGATTATGAGAGAATTTCCGTCAAGATAATTTGTCGCACGTATTAAGGCGGGTTATCCGTTCAGCACAAAAATCCGGCTGCACTGTATGAGCGATCCCTACGCTCCGATGCCGCCAAACACTTAAAGTGGTAGGTTGTATCATAATGTGACTGCTTAACCAGCGTAAGAACCTCGTATCAAATTAGACAATGCTCGTCGACTAAAAAAGAGACATAACGCTGGATAAACCTGATCTCAAAATATTTAAAGGAACACAGTATTATAGTTATGATTCCATTTATTTGTTCGGTTGACAAAGATTCACTTACAGTATATAATATTTTATAATCTCTTTGCACTGCATTACATTTCACTTAATGAAATGCGAGATCAACAGTACAAACTGAGCAGGCGATGCCCCAAGGGGCGTGGGGCCGGGCCACCCAGCAAGTGGCAGCAGAATGTGGCGTAAGCACATCTGTGGGACAGTAGTATGTTCCATGGGTGTTTTTTTTATAAACATGGAGCAACTGACCTCGAATGGAGTGACATAAGAGCAATCATCAAACCGTCATTATGGCGGCAAACGGAGGATTCTTTTATGACAAACACCCCAAAACACAACGGCCTTTCCAGTGAGGAAGCCAAAAACAGACAGCAGCAGTATGGCAAAAACGAACTGACGCCTCAGAAAAAGGAGAGCTTTTTCAAAAAAGTTCTTCATATTCTCTGTGAGCCCATGTTTCTTTTGCTCATCGTCGCCGCTGTCATTTATTTTATTCTGGGCGAACCGCGCGACGGCGCTATTATGCTGATCTTTGTGATTGGTATAATAAGTATCGACGTGGTTCAAGAGTGGAAAACTGACAAGACCCTAAACGCGCTTAAAGACCTGTCCGCGCCCCATGTTACAGTTTTTCGTGATGGGAAGGAACAACAGATTGCAAGCGCAGATTTAGTACCGGGCGACGTGATAACGATTCGTGAGGGTGTGAAAATTCCAGCGGATGGGATAGTCCTTCGCTGTGCCGACCTTTGCGTGGACGAATCGTCCTTGACCGGCGAGGCCGAGGGCATTTGGAAGATTCCAACCGAAAACGCCGAACACGCCAGCGATTACTGGCGTAAGGATTATTGTTATGCCGGTACGCTGGTCACGCAGGGTACTGCCACCATAGAAGTTGAAAAGATCGGTGCGCAGACCGAATATGGTAAAATTGGCCTCGGCATCGCTGCTGCGCCGCAAGATGAAACCCCGCTGCAAAAGCAAACTGGCAAACTGGTGAAGACCTGTGCCACCATCGCGGGTGTGCTGTTTGTTTTGGTGGGTGTTTTCACCTGGCTTAACATTCCCGACCACAAGTTTTCTGACCGACTCATCGAGAGCATTCTTTCCGGTGTAACGCTTGCTATGGCGATGATTCCTGAGGAATTCCCGGTCATTCTGACCGTGTTCCTCTCCATGGGCGCGTGGCGGCTGGCAAAGAAAAACTCACTGGTGCGCAAGCTCCCCGGCGTGGAAACATTGGGCGCTGTATCGGTGCTGTGCGTCGACAAGACCGGAACCATCACCATGAACCAGATGACCGTGCAGAAAACATGGGTCGCCAGTGGAACCGAGCAGAGACTCATCGAAACCATGGGACTTGGCTGTGAGACGGACACTTACGACCCGATGGAAAAAGCCATGCTAGCCTATTGTGAGCGGCACGGCATTTCCAAAGAGAACCTGTTCGGCAATGAATTGGTGACAGAATACGCCTTTACAAATGAGCTGAAATGATGGGGCATGTTTGGCGAAAAGATGGTAAACTGGTAATAGCCGCAAAGGGAAGCCCCGAGCGCATCCTCACCATCTGCAAACTGGCTGACGAGGAACGCAGTGCCGCTGAAAAGCAGATAGAAGCCCTTTCCTTGGAGGGGCTGCGCGTGATTGCCATTGCTGCCGCAAATCCAGCGGATGAGGCGTCTGTCCCGGCGTCCATTACCGACTGCAACTTAACCCTGCTGGGACTGGTCGGCCTTGCCGATCCTCCCCGTGAGAGTGTGAAGAGCGATATTGCTGTTTGCAACCGTGCTGGCATCCGTGTGGTCATGATTACTGGCGACAATGGTATTACGGCGTCTGCCATTGCCAAAAAGATCGGCATGTCCGGCGTTGACAACATTATCACAGGCGACCAACTGGAGGCTATGAGCGACGAGGAACTCCAAAATTCGGTCAAGAATGTGTCTATCTTCTCTCGCGTGATCCCTGAGCACAAGATGCGTATCGTCAAAGCTTTTAAGAATAACGGCGAGATTGTGGCCATGACTGGTGACGGCGTGAACGACGCGCCTGCCCTTAAGTATGCCGACATCGGTATCGCCATGGGCAAGCGCGGTAGTGAGGTGTCTCGCGAGGCAGCCGACCTTATTCTAATGGATGACAACTTCACCACCATTGTGGAAACAGTAAAGGATGGCCGCCGTATTTACGACAACATCCGCAAGGCGGTGGGATATGTGTTTACTATTCATATCCCCATCGCACTTGCATCCCTTCTGGGTCCGTTTCTGGGCATCGCGCCTACGGCGTTGCTGCTGTTGCCACTCCATGTAGTGCTGCTGGAAGTATTGATTGACCCCACCTGCTCTATCGTCCTGGAACGCCAGCCTGCAGAAGCGAACATCATGCAACGTGCCCCGCGCGACCCCAAGGAAAAGCTGCTGACTGGTAAGCTGTTGGCTAAAAGTGTACTGCAGGGTATCGTGGTGTTCGCTGCCTCCTTCGGTGCATATTTTGTTACACTGGCAGGTGATCCCGCGAATGCACCCGTTGCCCGCGCTATGGGCCTTGCCATCATCATGCTGGCAAACCTGTTCCTCGTTCAGGTAAACAGTTCTGACCAAGATTTTGCGTTCTGTTCAGCCACACGGCTGGCAAAGGACTGGGTGATGTGGGTAGTCAACTTCGGCACACTGGCACTACTTGGCATCATCCTTTATACGCCACTGTCAGTCTATCTCAAACTTGCACCCCTCTCAATTGCACAGGTGCTCACCGCGTTTTGCCTTGCCGCTGCGTCGGTGCTTTGGTATGAGTTGGTGAAACTCGCCAAATATGGATATACAAAACGCAGTCAGCCAGAAAGGACATGACAATATGGAATCGGACCCAGGCTCAGGTCATAATTTGCTTTATACTTTACAGAATAAATATGTGAAATAGCACCGTGCCTTTGCCAGCACCGTGCTGGGAAAGGATAATTTTATGATCCGTTACTATTTGACTGAAAATGAAATGTTGCGGGAGTTGACCGAGGCGCAGGCTGGCTGTTGGATCTCCATGGTAGCACCCAACGAGCAGGAGTTACAACAAATATCCCAGCGATATTGCTTAGATAACGATGTGCTGCGGGCAGCACTAGATACCGATGAGCGTTCTCGTTTTGACGCTGACCAGGGCTATACAATGGTTCTAGTGAATATTCCCACTGTGGAAGAACAAAGCGACAAAGAGCTTTATAGCACTATCCCCGTTTCCATCTTGATTGTGTCGGACGCGATTATTACGGTTTGCAGCGAAGATTCTCCGGTTATTCGGGCTTTTGAGCAAGGAAAGGTGCGAGATTTTCATACTCAGATGAAGTCGCGTTTTATTCTGCAATTTCTGTACCGAATTGCCACACTGTATTTACAGTATCTGCGCAATGTGGATAAAAAGAGTGAGGAAGTGGAGGCACAGCTCCACAAGTCCACCCAGAACCGTGAACTAATTGAGCTTTTAAAGCTGGAAAAAAGCCTGGTATATTTCACAACCGCACTGCGTTCTAATGAAGCTGTGCTGGAGAAATTACTGCGCACAGAGCTTATCAAGAAATATCCGGAGGATTCCGAGCTGCTGGAGGATGTCATTGTAGAAAACAAACAAGCCATCGAGATGGCCAATATCTACAGCGGCATTCTCAGCGGCATGATGGATGCCTTTGCCTCCGTCATCTCCAACAATCTGAACATCGTGATGAAGGTCTTAGCCATCATCACCATTGTCATGGCCATCCCTACCATGATCTTCAGTGCCTACGGTATGAACGTAAACAT
>JAEWNU010000193.1 GCA_023456995.1 Bacillota bacterium | reverse complement strand
TCGACATCATCGGAAGTGCAATTTCGGCGTTCGACGTTATGAGAGTCAAAAGATTTGTATCGCCGCCAAATCCTGCACCCGCCTGCTTAAGATTATTGGCGGCAATCATATCGAGGTTTTTACTTTGCAGCTTTTTCCGGGAATTTTCAACCATGTTCTGTGTCTCCATCGAAAAGCCGCATAAAAACTGCCCTTCTGGTTTGTGCTCCCCTAGATATTTTAAGGTGTCGGGCGTGCGTTCCAGCGCTAACGACAGGTCACTATCTTTCTTTTTAATTTTTTCATCAGAGCAGACCGCCGGGCGGTAATCAGCGACCGCAGCCGCCTTTATAATAATATCCATTTCGTTACTGCGTGCTGTAACAGCTTTAAAAAGCTCTTCAGCGCTGAAAATATCAACTACTTCAACATAGGCGGGGGCTAACAGTTCAGTCTTTCCAGTGACAAGTGTCACCGAGGCACCGCGGGTACTGGCGGCACGGGCGATGGCATACCCCATTTTACCGGTGGAATGGTTGGTGATAAACCGCACCGGGTCAAGGGACTCGCGGGTTGCACCCGCTGTTACAAGCACTTTAAGACCCGTCATATCCTTTGCGTGGGCGGTGCTGTGCAATACGCTTTCGAGCATCTGCTCAGGTTCGGGGCACTTACCCGCTCCAACGTCTCCGCATGCTAAGCGGCCATAGCCGGTTTGGAGAACCTCCCAGCCGTAGTGCGCCAGTGTCTTGAGATTGTCCTGGGTCACAGAGTTTTCATACATAGCGGTATTCATAGCCGGTGCAATAATCTTCTGACATCGACAAGCCAGAATCGTGGTGGTCAGCATATCATCCGCCAGACCGTGAGCCAGTTTGGCAATAACATTTGCGGTTGCGGGTGCAACAATACAGACATCGGCGCGTTTAGCCAGAGAAACATGCTCAACGCTATACTCAAAATTGCGGTCAAAGGTATCCACAATACAGCGATTGTTAGTGAGCGCCTCAAAGGTCATAGGCGAAATAAACTGGGTGGCGTTTTTCGTCATCAGCACATGCACATCGGCCTGTTGCTTGACGAGTAGCGAAGCAAGAGACGCTGCCTTATATGCGGCGATGCTGCCCGAAACGCCCAGTAAGACGGTTTTATTTTTAAGCATTTGGTACACGCCCTTTCCATTTTACGGTTTTTTGCAAAGACATTGTGTTTATGTGGCTTAGGCGTTATAATAATCAAAGCCAGCCGTACAGCAACATAATTTTATTCATTTTATCACCGGATATCTCATTTGGCAAGGCGATTTAAAGCGTCGCTGCGCCGAAGAGTAAATTCGCCCTGAAGAATGATGAATACGCTGTGTTGGCTCGGTGAATAATTGCGCTGTATCCCAAAATGGCGAACAGCAGCAGGAGGAATTAAATATGCAAGAGACCCGTACAAACCGCAGCCCCGATCTTCGTCGGCTCACGATTTTGGCGCTTTTTTCCGCCATTATTGTCGTGATGGCCAACGTGCCTTTTTTAGGGTACATTCCGCTCGGCTTTATGAACGCTACCACCATCCACATTCCCGTCATCATTGGGGCGTGCTTGCTCGGCCCAAAATCTGGTGCTTTTTTAGGTGGTGTGTTCGGTTTGACCAGCCTGATTAATAACACTTTAAAGCCGTTGGTCACCTCTTTTGTCTTTACCCCGTTTTATAGTCTTGATCCCCGCTTTTCCGGCGGTTTTCGCAGCCTTGTAATCTGCTTTGTTCCAAGAATTTTAATTGGAGTGGTAGCCGGGCTGCTTTTTAAATGGCTTAAAAGTCACACTGGGCCTCTTCTGGCCTGTGGTGCAGCTGGCTTCTTTGGTTCGATGACAAACACCGTCTTAGTTTTAAGCGGTATCTATCTGTTTTATGGTGCAAGCTATGCTGAAGCACGCAATATTGGCTTTGAAGCGCTGTTTGGCGTTATCATGGGCGTTGTGGGTGTCAATGGTGTGTCAGAGGCTATTCTGGCTGCGTTTTTAACTGTGGTAATCTGCCCGCCGCTTTATAAGGTTCTTCATAGCCGCACACTTGGAAAGGAGTAGTCTCATCGCATGATTATCGCAATCGATATCGGGAATACCAACGTTGTCCTCGGGGGCATGCGGGATGAGACTGTGCTTTTTACAGCGCGACTGCGTACAGACCCAGACAAAACCGATTACGAATATGCCTCTCTTTTAATGGAACTATTAGCACTGCACAAGGTCATCCCTGCCGATATCGAAGGTGCGATTATTTCGTCGGTGGTACCTCCCCTGAGTGCTGCAATGCAGAGCGCGGTGGAGAAAATAACCGGCAAGCGTCCGCTGCTGGTAGGCGCAGGCGTCAAAACTGGATTAAACATCCTAACTGATAACCCTGCACGTGTGGGCAGTGATCTCATCGTGGGTGCTGTCGCAGCGCTGGCGCGCTATCCAAAGCCAATTTTGGTGTTTGATCTTGGCACTGCCACTACCCTTGTCGTTCTGGATAAAAAAGGGGATTACATCGGCTATATGATTATCCCAGGTCTGCGCAGTTCGGTGCAGGCATTAGCTACCGGTACATCGCAGCTGCCGCATATCAGCCTGGAGCCGCCCGAGATGCTATTGGGCAAAAACACTGTGGATGCCATGCGCACTGGCGCCATTTATGGCAATGCCGCCATGATCGACGGGTTGATTGATCGAGTAGAAAAAAACGTTCTAGGCTGTCCAGCGACTGTGGTAGCCACTGGCGGCTTAACCAGCTGTGTAGCCCCGCTTTGCCAACATAAAATTATTTGCGACAGCGATTTAATTTTGCATGGGCTCTATCTGCTCTATCACAAGAATGCGCCAAAGGCGAGAGAGAAATCAGGGTAACGCCCGATCAAACAGCGGATGGCTTGCGCCATCCGCTGTTTGCAAAAGCAATTGCCTGAATTTTTATTAGGTTTTTGTACATGTTTACATTATATAAGATAGCTTTATAAGCTGATCCAATACAGCCACAGGTGCAGCAAGCTGACAATGCAATAGACAAAAATCAACACCTCAAGTACACGCGCCGTAAGTTTCAAGTGGTGTGTATCAGCAAACCGTAGCCGTCGGTCAAGATAAACCATTAGCGCGGCAGGCAATAGCAGCTTTAATAACAGCGTGGCCCAGTCGCTTTGCAGGGCCAGTGCCATAACAGGGTTCATCTCGCGGAATTTTCCGGTTTGCATCAGAAATTTTGTTGCAACCATATCCAGAATATTTAGCGCATACAAAAGCAGCATGCGTATTCTTACCCCGCTGCTGGTGCAACGCTGCATGAAAGGGGGCATTTTTTAATCCTCCTAGGTGTTTTTATTTAGCATTTCCAGGTAAAAATTGAATATTCCTTGCTAAACAAGGTGTTCTGTGAGAAAATAAAATACATCAGGCACACAAAAGTGAATTAAAAGGAGTCTTGTTATTGTCGCGATATCTTATTGCTTTATTATGCGCCGGATTGCTGATATGTGGTTGCAACCGTGAGGCAATTGATCTTAACCCCAACCAATCATCCTCTTCAGAGATTTCTCAACCGGCTAAACCATCGGAAAGCCAATCTCCCATTTCGTCGTCTGAGGTTTCGATGTCCTCCCAGTCTGAACCGGCTGCTGAGTTAGATGACTGGCGGCTGATGTTGGTCAATTTCGGGCACCCCCTTGCCGATGGTTGGTCGGTAGATCTCGCCATGACTCGTTATGGCTACGAAGTGGATGCACGTATTACCGATGCGGTTGACGAACTGGTTACAGCCGCTTCAAACGACGGGGTCGCCCTGATTATATGTTATGGTTACCGCACAATTGAGCAATCACGCCAGCTTTTTGAAAAGCAGGTGAATAAACAACTCTCATTAGGGCTTTCGCAAGAGGATGCTGTTATAGAAGCCAGGCGATGGGTGGCACCTCCTGGCACCAGTGAACACCATACCGGTCTGGCACTTGACATCGTTACCCCCTCACATCAGGTACTAAACCATGCTTTTGCTAATACAGATGCCGGTATCTGGATGGCCGCCCACAGTTGGGAGTATGGCTTTGTCATCCGCTACCCAGAAGATAAGCAGGATATTACCGGCATCACCTACGAACCATGGCACGTTCGCTATGTAGGCAAAGAACATGCAGCAGCAATGCACGAAAGCGGCGAATGTCTTGAAGAATATGTTTCGCGTCTGAGTGGCAACTAGTTTTTGATATTATGTGTCAGAAGTCAAAAAACCGGGATGTCAGCAGTTGAAAAACAGCAGCCAACCCTGCTTTAAGGAGCGCACCAATTATGCTTGAGCACTTAATTGAGCTGATTCTGCCCAGCATTATTGCGTTTTTAGATCTTATCGGAATCTTTATTATCGCCTTTGGCGCGATAAAAGCTTTTTATTATTACCTGAACCATGTAATTCGAAAGAATCGTTATAACTTTAAATTTATGCTGTTACAGGATATGGCAACCGGACTAGAATTTAAAATGGCAGCAGAAATTCTTAAAACCGTTCTAATCAGAAGCTTGGATGAGTTGATCATTCTGGGTGCTGTTATACTGCTTCGCGGACTGATGTCTTTCATGATACATTTTGAAATGAAGACCGAACGCGGTGGGGAATTACCAAGTTCGGACGACAAGTATTAACGTCGTAATTTTGTGGTCATTAGTCTCAACTTTATATTTTTCATTGGCGTCGCTCTGATAAGGCGGCGCCTGCTTTTATAATTGCACTATAAGCGGGGCAAGATTTTATTGCTGCAAAGTTGATCAAACGCATTTGCAACTTGTTTTTGTTAAGGTTGTAAAATGTTTATATATAGTGTATAAAATTGTGACGTTAAGTTTATATAGTATGCGCACTATTGCTCTTGAATTAACGCTTTCCGAGTGTTATACTGTGCGATGGCGAAGGAAATATTGCAATGTAGTTTTAATATGTAACATTTCTTTCATTTGAATAGCGCTGCCCCCTTCAACTGCGCTCCTTTCAACACGCTAGCAGAGTTCAATTAGAAAGGTGATTTTATGGAATCCTATCGTTTTATTTTTGACGTTGCCATTATTCTTTTGGTAACCAAGACTTTATCAATACTCACAAAGAGAGTAGATATGCCCCAGGTGGTAGGCGCACTTGTGGCTGGTCTGCTGCTGGGCCCCAGCTTGATTGGCATTGTGCAACCCTCCGAATTTATGAATCAAGTGTCTGAACTTGGTGTTATTGTTTTGATGTTTGGCGCAGGCTTACAGACTGATATTAAAGAGTTGCGCAGATCTGGCAAAGCGGCATTCTTTATTGCGCTTTGCGGTGTGGTAATTCCTTTGGCTGGTGGCTATTTTCTTGCGACGGTGTTTAATCGCGGGCATGAGGTTTTTTTAGAAAATCTGTTTGTAGGTACCGTGTTGACTGCAACATCGGTTTCTATAACCGTAGAAACCCTCAAAGAAATGGGGAAGCTTTCTACAAATTCTGGTAACGCCATCTTGGGTGCGGCACTGATTGACGATATTATCGGTCTGATACTGCTTACAACGGTTACAGGTGCCGCAGATGAGACGGTTAGCCTGGTCACCGTGCTTCTAAAAATTGTAGCGTTCTTTGGCATCAGTCTGCTGGTAGGCGGATTTTTGCACAGGTTGATCGAAAAGTGGATGGAATCAGCTGCATGGGACAGAAAGCGTTTTGCAATTATTTCATTGGCTTTTTGCTTTTTTTACGCCTACGTTGCCGAAGAGCTTTTCGGTGTTGCAAATATCACAGGCGCTTTTATTGCCGGTCTTATCATCTCCAACACTATCCGTGCAACCTATGTTTCGTCACGCTGTGAAATTCTGTCCTATATGCTGCTCTCACC
>JAEWNU010000192.1 GCA_023456995.1 Bacillota bacterium | reverse complement strand
CTCTGGTGGCTTCGTGATCAAAAGAATAATCCAAAAAAACGAGAGAATACCTGTAAATATTCAACATCAATTCGAGTGAAAAGTCAAGACATTTTGAATCTATTAACAGAATTGTAAAATGTCTCGTCACATCAATAAAAAAATATGACGGACGGCAAGATCGAATCCTGCATAATTGTGCAATAAAACAAAAATATAGCTCTTTTATTTACGTCGACATAGAAGATAAATTTTAGACAAGTTTCTTTTCTAATTATTGAAATATACACATTAGATAAACAGTCAATTTTTTTATAATTTATTATGTATTTTACCTAAACGTTTTGCATGAGTTTTTCAACAAATTATGAGTGGAAATGACAATTAATAATTTTTCGTTAAAAATTCACAAGAAATGCGTCGAAAAGTAAAAACGTAATTGCCTTAGATTATTCTGTTATTAGTAATCGGCTGGAAGCGGTTTAGACCGCTCCAGCCGATTAAAGCTATCGCCCACTACTGCAGGCTAATTGCATTTGCTTGCTGTAAGTTACTTCATTGAGCTCTCGTAGGATTCGATCATCTTCTTGACCATCTGTCCACCGACCGAGCCGGCCTGACGGGAGGTCAAATCGCCATTGTAGCCCTGTTTGAGGTTAACGCCAACTTCGTTAGCAGCCTCCATCTTGAACTTGTTCATAGCTTCCTTAGCTTCGGGAACAACAATTCTGTTACTGGAATTAGCCATAGTCACATTCTCCTTACAATAAAAATTGTTTGATTGTCTGACTTGTGTTCAGATCATTTGCGTTTGCAGTCATAGTATTAGCCGATTAAAAATCAATTATGATTTCCAAATAATTCGCAATTTGACGGAAAATTTCGTGAGACCTTTTGTGATTAAATCGCCGATCACACATAATAACTGGATTTTAAAACGGTACTTTTGCGCTGATTAACGACGAATGCGACTGATCCACTAAATTGGCTTGAATTTTTGCACTCCAAGATGGTCGGGAACAAACTATCGCTCTCAGAAGTGAAAAACAAGTGTGATTGAGAAAATTTCATCTGTTGAATATGTCTTGTAGCCGAATATCAGTATTACGCAAAGCTACTAGTTTTATGCCTACATAAAAAGCGATGTTGGTCAACATAAATGCAACCCAACACCGCTTTATAAAATTTAAATTATCTAATACACAGCACACTAGGTGGTGCAGTTTATGTTACTATTCAGGCGCATAGCCATTGGGGTGGCGCTTATGCCAGTTCCATGCTGAAGCGATAATCTCCTCCAGTTCAGCGTGCTGCGGTCGCCAGCCAAGCACCTTCCTCGCCTTTTCGCTAGATGCAATGAGTTGTGCCGGATCGCCCTCTCGCCGGGGCGAAATCACAGCTGGAATAGCATGCCCCGTAACACGGCGGGCAGTCTCGATGACTTCCTGTACCGTGAAACCAACGCCATTGCCAAGGTTCATAATATTACTCTCCTGGCCATTTGCCAAATAGCGCATGGCCAGAATATGTGCCTGTGCCAGATCGGTGACATGGATATAATCGCGTACACAGGTGCCATCCTTAGTGGGATAATCGCTGCCAAAAACCGATATATGTGCGCGTTGACCATTCGGCACCTGCAAAATTAACGGTATTAAATGAGATTCTGGTGCGTGTGCCTCGCCAATCTCGCCGCTTTCGTCTGCGCCACAGGCGTTAAAATAGCGTAACGAAACATAGCGCAGACCATGCGCTTTTGCTGTCCAGTAGAACATCTTTTCCATCGCCAGCTTGGTTTCGCCATAAGGGTTGGTCGGACAAGTACGATCCCGCTCGTCAATTGGCATTCGCTCCGGCTCGCCATAGGTTGCTGCGGTAGAAGAAAAAACAATTTTATCAATTTTATGCGCCACCATGGCTTCGAGCAACACTCGCGTTCCAGAAAGATTATTCTCGTAATATTTTAAAGGGTTTGAAACACTCTCCCCCACCAGAGAGTAGGCTGCAAAATGGATGACGCCATCTATGTGCTCTTTATTAAACAAAGCACTTAAAAAGGCCTGATCGGAAATATCACCTTTATAAAAACGTGCGCGTTTGTCGACTGCTGCAGCGTACCCGGTTGAAAGATTATCGGCTACGACGGTATCGACCCCCTCATCACACAGCGCTTTAACAGTGTGTGAACCGATATAGCCCGCGCCACCCAGAACCAAAATACTCATTGATCTGTTCCTCCTCTATTTATGGCAAAAGCTGTTTCTGGGTTCATCATAACCTAAAAAGAGGCCACTTGCAACGGTACACCGATATAAAAAATTGGACAAATCTAGCATTCCCCTATTTTTTATAGTAGAATAAGGATGCGCATTGAAATCTTATGTAAAAATCATACTGATATATAGGAGTGCATTTTAAAATGGGTTTTGTCGTAACCACGTTAATGGAAAACAACGCTGCTAAAGACGGCATGCTCACCGAGCACGGTCTGAGTCTGCACCTGACCAACGGCAGCTTTACGCTACTGCTTGACACCGGCGCCACGCCTGCGTTTTTGGATAATGCCAATAAGCTTGGCATTAGTTTAGAAAGTGTAGATACACTGGTGCTTAGTCACGGGCACTACGATCATACCGGCGGCGTAAAGGCCCTTTTTGACAGTGGCTGCTGCCCAAAGGCCACATACTTTGGCCCAAACTTTTTTGCACACCGTTACCATCGTGAGCCAGGCCGCCTTCGCCCTATCAGCGCTAGGGTGACTGAGGAATACCTTGTTGAGCGCCGAGTACCCTTTTATCTTTTGGAGCCGGGTGTGTTAAAGCTCAACGAAAACGTCTTCCTTGTATGTGGAATCCCTTCAAAAAACGAAATTGAAAAGGCGAATCCCAGTATGCTACGCCAATGCGGTGAGGCTTATGTTGTGGATGATTTCAACGAGGAGACAGTGGTTGTGGTACGCGGCGAACAGGGGCTGGCTCTGCTTTCTGGATGCTCACACAAAGGTATTATAAACACTTGCATGTGGGTATCAGAGCTGTTTAATGAGCCGGTACACACCTTTATAGGTGGTACGCATCTTATGGCTGCGGACGAACCGAGAATGCGCGCCACTATGTCAAACCTGAGAGAACTGGGAATCCAACGGTTAGGTGCCTGCCATTGTAACGGCGAGCAGGCTAATACGCTCTTTGCCCGTGAATTTGAAGGCTTTTTTAAGAACAATGCTGGAACTGTTACCAAGCTTTAACCAAGTTATTTTGTGATTACGTCAGTTTATAATATATCACAGTTTCCTTTAGGT
>JAEWNU010000191.1 GCA_023456995.1 Bacillota bacterium | reverse complement strand
GAGCTGGATCTTTATGTTCGCGTTACTTGTCGTTCTGGTTCTTATCACTATGTTCCCAGCGCTTAGTTTGGCTGTGCCGAATCTCATTTACGGCGCGTAAGAAATAATTGCGATTTTCCGGCGGGTGGTTTTTAGCATGCTTAAGCAGCATAAATAAAAACCAACCGCCGGAAAGTTAAATATCGGGCGAATTACCCGATAACTGTTTTAACAAAACAAGCCTAAAGCTGGCTAATTAGACTAGGCCAGCAGGCAACACACGCTATCCTGAAAGGAGGAGTCTCAGTGATAGACACCCCATCGGAAGTATTTACATATTTGCGTGATCTTAATGTGGCATCAACTGCTCTGAGACTCACTTGCGCCATGCTATTCGGCGGTCTGATTGGTATTGAACGAGAACGTAAGCGTCGCCCGGCAGGGTTCCGTACTTACATGATTGTCTGCCTCGGTGCAACGTTGACGATGTTGCTGGGTCAGTACGAGGCACTGATGCTGCACACGCGATGGGCGGCACAGATGAACATGATCGGCATCAGTACTGATGCTTCGCGGTTTGGTGCCCAGGTTATAAATGGCGTAGGATTTCTTGGTGCAGGAACCATCATTGTCACGGGACGTCAGGAGGTCAAAGGACTGACCACCGCGGCTGGACTTTGGGCTTCGGCCTGCATGGGCCTCGCCATTGGTGCAGGTTTCTATGAATGCATGATTGTCGGATTTATCCTAATTTTTTTGAGTATAAAGGTGTTTCCAATTATTGAGAATGTGTCCCTTAATACGGCTAGATATATGAACATCTATGTGGAGTTTGCGTCATTGGACGGTATAGGCTCTTTTATACAGCGTATTAAGTGTAACAATATTAAGATTTTCGATGTTGATCTTGAAAAAGGAATGGGTGTCGACCTGAAGCGTCCTAACGCGGTATTTTCCATTTATCTGCCACGGAAGACACCCCACACCGAAGTTTTGGCGATGCTGGCGTTGGAGAGCAATGTCCGCATTATTGAGGAAATCTGATGGGAGGTGCTAGACGAAATGGTGCCATGGTTTGATTTTCTGCGGGATCTGACAACTGTGTCTGTGACAGCTCGGATGCTTCTTGCAGTCTTTTGCGGCGGACTTGTTGGAATAGAAAGAGAGCACCGAAGGCGCCCCGCGGGCTTTCGGACGCATATCCTGATCTGTTTAGGCGCGGCTATGACAACGCTTACAAGCCAGTATTTGTTTTTGAATATGGCATACTATACGGACATTGCCCGCCTTGGCGCGCAGGTCGTTGCCGGTATCGGCTTCATTGGTGCGGGCACCATTATTGTGACGCGCCGCAAACGTGTTAAGGGTCTGACTACGGCGGCCGGGCTTTGGTCTTGTGCAATCATCGGGCTTGCCTGTGGCGCAGGCTTTTGTGAGGGTGCGCTGATTGCAACCTTTCTGGTTTTGTTGGCAGAGATTGTTTTTTCAAAGCTGGAATATTGGATGCTTCGCAACTCCCCAGAGGTTAACCTCTATATGGAGTATTCGCAAGGCAGTTCGCTGGAAAGTGTGATCAATCACATACGAGACTGCAATATTAAGATCACTGACCTGGAAATCACGCGTGATTCCGAAAGCGAAGGGCATAGCGCCTGTGCTATATTCACCCTTCAGGTCGGCAAGCGATCCAATTGCAAGGCGTTACTGGTGGATGTAATGAGGATGGACGGCGTCCTGACTGTTGAGGAATTATAGACGGTTAAAAAATTAGTCCAGTAGTTTGAAGGTTTGCTGCCTGTGAAGTACAGGCGGCAAACCCTTTTTGTTTTCTAAGGCATGATGGTTAATTGT
Organism: Bacillota bacterium; assembly: GCA_023456995.1. Classification (GTDB taxonomy): domain Bacteria; phylum Bacillota; class Clostridia; order Oscillospirales; family Ruminococcaceae; genus Yanshouia. Next base: position 1,230 of record JAEWNU010000191.1, on the reverse strand, counting down.
AGAGGACCGGTTGCTTTTAGCTTGGGTAAAAGCAATGTCAGAATTATCCAAAGTTATCCTTAGCCATGTCGGTTTCTGCTGCCCAACAAAAGTTTGGGGTACGCATGAAAAGAAACAATAGGCTACGTTTTTTGTTATGCTTTGTATTGGCGCATTTTTCAAATATCGCATTTGATAGCTAATGATTGTGCTGATTTAGTAAACGTCATACTTTTGTCAAATTTATAAACTAAATTTTACTTAAAGAATTGTTATCGATTGCCCACTAGTGTGAAATTAATAACAATCTAATTTGGAGGTATAGAATATGAAAAAAATAGGTACTTTGCTGCTGGCAGCAACGCTTGCGGCGTCGGCACTTACCGCGTGCGCCGGCAACACTACGACATCTTCCGTATCGGCTAGTTCCGCCGTTGAAGCAGTCGCTTCGGCACCTGCCGATTCACAGGTACAAAATTCTGCAAAGGTCAAGACCGGTCTTGCTGTTCTGACAACCAACGCAAAATCCACCGACGCAGGTGAAAAGGATGGTGCTGCAAAAAGCGACTCTATAGTTGCTGCTGTAAAGCTGAGCGAAGATGGGAAAATCCTCGCTTGCACTCTAGACGTTCTTCAATCCACCATCAATTTTAGTAAAGACGGCAAAATTCTGACCGATTTGGCAACTACCTTTAAGACAAAGCAAGAGCTCCAAGACGAATACGGTATGAAAAAGGTTTCTAAGATTCAAAAAGAGTGGTATGAGCAGGCTAACTTTTTGTCCGCCTATGTCATCGGTAAGACAGTTGAAGAGGTCAAGGGAATCGCGGTTGACGAAAAGGGCGTTTCGACAGATGCTGAACTGACCGCATCAGTTACTATTAAAATTCCTGATTATATCGCAGCGATTGAGAAAGCAGCCGTAAATGCGGTTGAAACCTCTGCTTCAACAGAAGATTTACTTGGCCTTGCAATAGTCGACAATATCGCCAAGTCCAAGGATGCGGGCGAGAAAGACGGCCTTGCACAAACCTATACAACCTATGCCGCGGTAACGGTCAGTGCAGATGGAAAAATTACAAGCTGCGTGCTCGACGCATCTCAGGCGAATGTTAACTTTGACACGGCGGGCAAAATCACCCCGATCTTTCAAAGGCGGTTAAAACGAAGAACGAGCTCAAAACCGATTATGGTATGCAGAAAGCTTCTAAAATCGGCAAGGAGTGGTATGAGCAAGCCGCTGCATACGCC
>JAEWNU010000190.1 GCA_023456995.1 Bacillota bacterium | reverse complement strand
CTCCTGTAGCTGCACAGGGCATCGCCGAGGGCGTGCAGCTCTGCATGCAGGTGTTGCTGCCGTCATTGTTCCCTTTTATGATTGTAGTGTCATTTTTGTCACTCTCAGGTGGCTTGTTGCTACCCGCAAAATTACTGGTGCCGCTATTCAGGCTGCTTCGCCTGCCCGACGCACTGTGCGATGTCTGGCTGGCCTCGTTTTTGGGCGGCTATCCAACGGGCGCGCACACACTGGCCACTCTGGTTAATCAAAAGCTGATGCCACGGGATGTTGCCGGACGAATGTTGGGTTTCTGCGTCAACCCCGGCCCAGCTTTTTTGGTACTGGCTGTGGGGCAATCCATGTTCGGCTCACGCCAAATTGGCGGAATGCTGCTCATTTCTCAAGCACTTTCTTCGCTTATACTTTGTGCGTTTCTTTGCCGTAGTTCTAAAAAAGCTACACCCGCTTCCGCCACCACACGGCTTGAGTCTCTGACCGACGCTTTTGTAGCCGCTGTTGCGGGTGCTGCTTCGGCCATGCTCACCATCTTTGCGTTTGTGTTAGCCTTTTCGGTCATCTTTTCGCTGATAAATGCTTTCGATCCACGCTTAAAACCACTAGCCGCCTGTTTAGAAGTAACGCTTGGATGCACTGTAGCCGCGCAATTGGGCGGCAAAATCGGGCTGGTGCTTCTCGCGTTTTTTATAGGATTTGGCGGATTTTCAGTCTGTTTTCAGGTGCTGGCACTGGCGCGGCAGGCCTCTATTCCAATAAACGGCTTTTGGCGCGCGCGCATACTAGCCGGTCTGTTTAACGCAGCTGTTTTCCGAGTACTGCTTCTATTTGATAAGACTGTTGTCTCAACCTTTGCCGCAACCACACCTCCGATGGCGGTTTGGTCGTGTGATAGACTTCTAGGCGCTATCTGCATTGCGGCCATGATTTTAATATCCTTGAAAAAGCTGGAATACTCCGCCGTAAAAATCAAACAGTGACAGCTGGCGAATTCCCCCGTTTTGTGCTAAAATAGCGCTATAGAGGTGTCTGGACAATAGCTTTTCCCACACTGCCCCTCATTGAGCATCAGTGTGTTGACACCATCGTTTTTAATTTGCTTTTTTCGTAAACTATGCGAAACCGCCGCCATGGCAAGGGAGTGTTTAAAATGTTTAGGCCCAAACTTTTCGGCAACAATATTACACCGTCATGCAGCTATTGTGAATATGGCACCTTCACGCAGGATCAATCCGCTATATTATGTTCACGGCGCGGTGTTGTCACGCCAGATTATGCTTGTCGAAAATTTGTCTATGATCCACTCAGACGCGTCCCAAAACCGCAACCTAAACTCGCTAAATTTGACCCGAGCGACTTTGAGCTGTGAGAACCCATATTAAGGAGCATACCATTGAAAAAAACAATTATTGCGCTGTTGGCAGCGCTAACGATCATCAGCATTTTACCATTGTCTGCCTGCAACAGAGTGAACTTTGGAACCAACAATAAGATTGCTAAATCGTCTCTGAACGGCCTGGTAGTAAAATCGCATCTGAACGAGGATTTCCCTTCTCGGTCAAAGCTTTCTTCTAAAGCGCTTCGGCAGGAAATAAACGATATCGTACAGTACGCCCATGACGCGGGCTATAACGCTATTTTGTTTGAAGTCAGAAGTGAAGGTGAATCACTTTACAGGTCTTCTATTTTCCCAAGAAGCCAGTTTTTACTCAAAAGGCAGGGTGCATTTACGCTTTTTGACCCGTTGAGCGAAATGATTAAGGCCGCTAAAAAGCAAGGCCTTTCGGTTTACGCCGTGGTAGATCCCTATTCATTGGGTACCGACATATCCCAACTTTCGAAGAAACACCCGGCTGTAAAGGATAATTCCTTGACATCCGTAATCGGTGAAAATCATCTCCTAAATCCCAACGAAACGCAGACCACGCAATTGAATGCGAAGGATCTGGGCGCTATGGCCAAGCGTTACAAACTCGGCGGCATCATTCTTGAAAACGCCCACGCCACCGACGGGCTGCAAAGCGCAGTGACCAGTCTGCTGCAAAGCTGTCGCGAGGCGATTGGCGGCCGTACATCACTCGGGCTGATGCTCCCAGACGCCGCACTCGAGGAGGATTATTCGACAGCCTTTGCCCTTTCAGACCTCGTGCTGCCAACTATTGAAGCCGAGGCAAATCCTACTGAAAACGGCTACGCCGATCGTCTTTTGCAATGGCAGCAAGCTGTGGGCGAAAAACTGGCCCCCGTCATTGATCTGAAAAACAACACGCTTTCTGCGGTGCAGCTTTCGGCCCAAGCATTTGAAGCTGCGCAAAGTGGTGTTGCTGCGCGGGTAGTTGCTAATTATAGTACGGCACGCAACCGTGCTGATTTTGCAGGTGACCTACTCGCTTCTGCAACGTTTGGTAACAACTATCAGCCTTCGGCATTAACCTATTCACCGCTGCAAACGCTCTCCATCACACGCCCAACGAATACCATCACCGTTGATACCGCAACCTATTGCATTACCGGCACCTCCGACCCCAACCTGCCGTTGATGCTGAATGGGCAGCCAATTGAGCGCAAAACGACGGATGGCGTTTTTGCCGTTTCGGTTTCACTTAAATTCGGTGACAACAATTTTGTGCTTCAACAGGGCGATGACAGCCAGACTATCACCATCAACCGACCGGACGGCAGTGAACCCGCAGCAACCACCATTAATGTTACAGCAATGACGCCCAAAAATTCACTTTTAGCCTATAACGGTGTGGAATTTGCTATCAGTTGCGTGGCCCCTGCTGGAAAAACCGTGACAGCAACATTAGGCAATACCACCGTTACATTAAAACAAAATGCGACTGCTTCCCCTAATGTACCTGCTGTTTTTTCCGGAAGCCTAACACTAACAGGTGCGGGTGACAGTGAGGTTAAAAACCTCGGGCCAATCACTTACACCATACAAGGCGGAGAAACAGCTGCTTCAGGCGGCAATGTCTATCTGCTCGGGCATGGCGCAACCACCTATATCCGCGTGACGGAATTTGTAGCGTCCGTATTCCCCGATGAATCGGTTAGAGAAGGAAATTATAAATCGGTCTACAAGGCCGGTGTTATTGAAGAAATTACCGACCAGATGGGCGAATATTATGAACTCGCCTCCGGTGGTTATATCAAAAAGGCCACTGTTGAGGTTGTAGACGGCAGCGTCGCCGCTCCGCTTGTGCTCACCGGCGTTACCGAGCAGCATAATGACCGGGCCGAGCAATTTGTTCTGGCCGGCCTAGGTGGAATTCCCTATACCTTTGTGGATGACGAGGACGGCCGCTGCACAATTACGTTGCATCAAGCCAATGCAACCGCCAATCTTAATTCGCTGCCTACAGAGAGTTCGCTATTCTCTAAAATTCAATGGACAAATGATGGTAACGCTCTGAGCTGCACTTTGACTCCGCGTGACGCCAAAAAGGTTTGGGGTATTGATATTCTGAACCAGGGCGGAGATGCCGTACTTTACGCCAAACGCGCGCCGAAGCTTTCGGGTACGCCTGGAAAACCTATGACAGGTGTTGTTGTCGTGCTTGACCCAGGCCATGGTGGTACCGACATCGGCGCGCCCTCGGTTCTGGGTGCATCCGGGCCTTATGAACGCGACGTGAATCTTGCTGATGCACAAATGCTAAAAATGCGTTTGGAACAGCTTGGTGCAACGGTGGTGATGACGCGCACCGACAACGACACCACCCTTACACTTTATGACCGCATGGAAACGGCGCAGAATACCCTTCCGGACTTCTTTATGTCAATGCACCATAACAGCGTGGCCGAATCCCAAGACGCGAACATCAACAGCGGTGTCGAAGCTTATTATTATGAGCCATTTAGCCAGAATTTCGCCGAGGCGGCAGCGCGGGGTATTGCTGATAATGTCTACGCTCGCGACTACCGTTTCTCTGATTGGAGCTATTACACTGTAACCCGCATGCGCTATACCCCGAGCATTCTGTGTGAAATTGGCTTTATGCCTAATCCGATCGAGTTTAAAAACGTCTGCAATCTTACTGAAATTCATAAAACCGCCGACGCGCTGGCACTGGCAATGTTAAATCTTATTGCGGCGGCATCATAAAACACCAAATAAAATTGTTATACAACTTAAAGCACCGCACGCCTATCACTAGGAATGCGGTGCTTTTTAATTAAATTTTATCTTGTTTTTGAAATATACAACATATAAACACAAAGAATTATTTTAGAACCGAAGGCAAATTCATAAATTCTTCATGACATGTAACGGGGTTTGCAGTAGAATTAGAATGTTAAATTAACAGGTGGATTGGGGGAAACGCTTTGTTCGGCTATATCAAGCCACTGGAACCTCAGTTGAAGGTTTGTGAGCTGGATACCTATAAAGCGGTTTATTGCGGTGTTTGCCGCGGACTTTCAAAACGCTTTGGCCCTGCGGCACGGTTAACACTCAGCTACGACTTTACCTTTATTGCTATGCTCTATGCCGCTTTAGGCGACGAGCCGCCAGCCTTTGCACCACAACGCTGTCCATTGAACCCAATTAAAAAGCGGCCTCATCTGGAATATTCCTCCGCCGTTAAATATTCTTGTGAGATGGCAATACTTTTATTGCATGAGAAATGCCTTGATAATAAAATTGACTCAAGCTTTCCGGCGTCTTTGGGTTGGCGCATTTTGCTACCTTTTTCGTCAAGCGCTGCAAAACAGGTTTGGGCTTCGCAGCCTATAGCCGCAGAACACGCGCATGAAATGACTTTGGCGCAGCAGCAGATAGAAGCGCTGGGTAACGCTGCGACGGTGGACATGTCTTGTGACCCAACCGCCGCCGCACTTTCTGAAATTCTTGGCATGATCAGCGATGATCCGGTCAATCAACGCATTTTAAAGCGTTTGGGGTACATGCTGGGGCGGTTTATCTATCTGTGCGATGCCATCGATGATTTAGAGGGCGATATCCTGCATGATCGATTTAATCCGCTTAAATCGCGACCAGATTCGGACGAGCACGCCGCCATGTTGCGTTTAACCATGGCTGAGGCGGCAAACGCCTATGCGTTGCTCACCCCTCGATATTTCAAAGAGATTCTTGATAACATTATCTTTCTCGGTCTGCCTGCGACGGCAGAACGTTTGCTTGAAAGGGGAAATAACCATGAATGATCCATATCAGGTGCTGGGCGTGTCCCCTTCTGCAACCGATGATGAAATAAAGCAGGCCTATCGTGCACTGGCCAAAAAATATCACCCTGATAATTATGCAGGTAGCCCGCTGGCCGACTTAGCGTCTGAAAAAATGTCGGAAATCAATTCCGCCTACGACGCCATTCAAAACCAGCGTAAAAACGGTTCAGCGCAGGGTGGTTTTTATGGTCAACCGCAATCCAGACCCAACTCCGGCAATTATGGTGGTTACCAAGGCGGTGGTCAGTTTGCCGATATTCGCCGCTTAATTAATGCGGGTCGCATCTTTGATGCCGAACAGCTGTTGGATGGTACTCCCGCTTCTTCTCGCGATGCGGAATGGAATTTTTTAAAGGGGAACGTCCTGCTTGCTCGCGGCTTCTTAGAAGATGCGCTGACTTATCTGCAAAAGGCCGTATCCATGGATCCGCAAAATTATGAGTACCGCGCCGCATATGAGCGAATTAATGCACAGCGTCAGTTTGGTTATGGTGGCGGATATTCCTATTCTGCTTGTGACCCTTGCAGCCTTTGTTCAACGCTGATTTGCGCCAATTGTCTTTGCAACACCTGCTGCCGCTGCTATTGCTTCTAAGGAGGTATAGCTGCTGTGTCTCACAAAAATAGTACCCAGGTCGCCCTGGGCGGCTTGAGCGCTGCGCTCTGCTTGGTTATTATGCTAGGTACAGTGCTGATCCCCTTCGCTACCTACGCCGCGCCCGCACTTGCCGGCATTGCACTGATCCCCATCGCGATTGAACTAGGTTTACCGGTGGCGGGTATCACCTATACCGCCGTCGCGCTGCTGTCCTTACTAATGGTACCGGACCGCGAAGCCGCCTTGATGTTTATTGCCTTCTTTGGCTACTACCCTGTACTAAAGTTCAAGCTAGACCGCATGAAGTTTAGACCGCTACGCATGTTCTTAAAACTAGCGGTTTTTAACGCCTCTATTCTTGCCGGATATTTTGTCGTAATTTATATATTCGGTCTGTACTATTTGATGGATGAACTGACCGGGGGCTTTGGCTGGCTGCTATTGTGTGTAGGCAATTTGTGCTTTCCCATCTATGAATTAGCACTCCGAAATATCACGGCTCTATATTTGTTTAGAATTCGAAAAAACATTTTTCGCAAATAGAAAAGGTGCTGATGCCGTATACTTGGCGTCAGCGCCTTTTTATACCCAGACATAAAAACAGGAGCGCAAAATATGCGCCCCTGTTTTTACTTTGATCAGCTGTGAGTCTGCCAACTATTTTACAGCACCTTTTTACCGATATCGCGCCGGTAAAAGCTGTTTTCAAACCCAATGCCAGCAGTAGCGGCATAAGCCTTATCCAACGCGTTTCTCAGCGTATCCCCAGTTGCGGTCACTCCCAGTACCCGCCCGCCGTTGTTTTTAAAGATACCGTTTTCGAGCGTTGTTCCCGCATGATACACTGTCACGCCCTTGGCAGCACCCTTCTCATCCAGCCCATGGATAGCATAGCCTTTTTGATACGATACCGGATATCCTCCGCTTGCAACAATTACGCAGGCAGCCGCACCGGCCTTCTGCCCAATTTTCACATCCGCAAGCCGCCCATCTGAAGTGGCCTGCATAATTTCAAGCAAATCGCCATCAAGAAGCGGCAACACAACCTGTGTTTCGGGGTCACCAAAACGGCAGTTATATTCGATTACGCGGGGGCCATCGGCGCAAAGCATCAGGCCAAAATAGAGACATCCGCGAAATTCGCGATTCTCCTGCTTCATCGCCTGGATAGTCGGCATAAAGATTTCTTCCATGCAACGTGCCTGCAACTCAGGCGTATACATTGGATGAGGAGCAATAGTACCCATTCCACCGGTGTTAAGGCCCTCGTCGTTGTCATGCGCCCGTTTATGGTCCATCGAGGAAGCCATTGGCACAACAATGTTTCCGTCGGTAAAAGCCAGAACCGAAACCTCGATGCCGGTCAAAAACTCCTCAATGACGATGCGACGGCCACTTTCGCCAAACGCACCATCTTCCATCATCGCGCGAACGGCCTTAACCGCCTCTTCCTCGCTTTCGGGGATGACAACGCCCTTGCCAAGCGCCAGGCCGTCAGCTTTAATGACTGCCGGGTATTTATTCTTCTGTTTTAAATAGGCAATTGCCGCATTTGCGTCATCAAACGACTCATATGCCGCAGTAGGGATATCATACTTTTTCATCAGCCATTTTGAGAACACCTTGCTGCCCTCAATAGCGGCAGCGGCTTTGGTCGGCCCAAACGCGGGTATACCCGCTTCATTAAGTGCATCCACCATGCCGAGTACCAGTGGATCGTCAGGGGCGACGACGACAAAATCGAGCGCCTTTTCTTTGGCAAACGCCACAACGCCTGAGATATCGGTCGCCTTAATATCCACACATTCAGCGTCGGCGGCGATGCCACCGTTGCCGGGAGCCGCGTAGATGCGCCTGGATTTGGGTGATTCTTTGAGCTTTTTTATAATGGTGTGCTCCCGCCCGCCCGAGCCAACAACCAGAATATCCATAAGAGCGCCTCCTAAGCTTAATGGTGGAACAGACGAATGCCAGTGAACGCCATTGTCATGTTGTACTTATTGCAGGTGGCGATGACCTGATCGTCGCGAATAGAGCCACCCGGCTGCACGACATAGCAAACACCACTGCGGTGTGCGCGCTCAATGTTATCTCCAAACGGGAAAAATGCGTCGCTACCCAGCGAAACGCCAGTTAGCTTGCTTAGCCATTCCTTCTTTTCGGCTGCCGTCAGCGGATCGGGACATACTGTAAAGGTATCTGCCCATACATCTGCGCCCAGCACATCCTCATAGTCGTCGGAAATATAAACGTCGATGGCGTTGTCACGGTTGGCGCGTGCCAGATCAGACCTAAAAGGAAGATTTAGCACCTTGGGGTGCTGGCGCAGCCACCAAATGTCGGCCTTGTTGCCCGCTAAGCGGGTGCAGTGAATGCGCGACTGCTGCCCCGCCCCCACGCCGATCACCTGCCCGCCCTTGGCGTAGCAGACCGAGTGGGAC
>JAEWNU010000189.1 GCA_023456995.1 Bacillota bacterium | reverse complement strand
CGATAATAAGGAACTGCAAAGTACTTTTCAAGTGCGGCGGCAAACTCGGGGTCTTCAGTCACTTCTTTAATAGCAGTGGTCAGCTTTTGAACAATAGCGGGGTCGGCACCTTTGGGTAGCTTCACCTCATAGTTTTTAGAGCAGATAACATCAAAGCCCTGCTCCTTAAAGGTGGGGAAAGCCTCCATGCCGGGGCAACGCTCTTCAGAGGCAACACCCAGTACGACAAAATCACCTTTTTCAACATAGTCCTTGATATTCATATAGTTGACAGCCAGCAGGTCGACCTGATCGCCCATAAATGCCGCCAGACGCTCGGGAGTACCGGTGCCAACATCCAGCTTATTAAATTCTACGCCCATGCTCTTTTCCATCTGGGTGCAAACATAATGGGTGACACTGCCGTAAACCTGAGAATAGCGCACTTTACCGGGATTGGCCTTCGCGTACTCAACCATCTCTTTAAGATTGGTCCAACCGGAAGACTTTTTTGCTACCAGCGTATAAGTATTATCTTGTGCAACAGTTGCAACGTTGGTAAAGTCATCGGTATAAGAGAAGTCGGCGACACCAGTTGCCTCCTGTACAAGCGATGCACCGGTGTGATTAAACAGAATGCTATAGCCGTCTGGGGCTTTGGCCATCGCATCCTTGGCCGCAACAATTCCGCTGCCACCAGTCATATTAACAACTACAAAGGTCTGGCCAAATTTCTCTTGAAGTTTCTGGCTCATCAAACGGCAATAAGTATCGGTATCTCCACCGGCGTTATAGGGCAGTGTGACGGTGACAGTCTTCTTAGGCCAGTCGATATCCTGCACCGCTGCGGAAGAATCGGTATTTGATGCAGCCGGAGTCGATCCAGCGGGTGCCTTTGAGGAAGCGCCACCGCAACCAGCCGCAAGAAGTGTCATAACTCCCGCAAGAACAATAGAAAGAAAGCGTGCCTTTTTCATGATTAATTCTCCTTTTCTCTTTTTGTATGCCTTAACCGCGATAAATGTCATCTATGATCTCATATCCCTTTGCCGCAAGCGACTTTTCAACCCACTCGCGGTTTGCGGTACCGTTTTTAGCCGCCATAAGCTTTGCTTCGTCGGCTGCCTGAAATTTTTCGGCCTCGATCAGAATCTTCGCCGCATCCTTGCGCGGAATGACAATAACGCCATCGGGGTCTGCAAGGATAATATCCCCCGGATTGACACTGATATTGCCGCAAGCGACTGGAACATTGACCTCGCCCGGCCCCTCTTTATATGGCCCGCCCGGATTGGTTCCAGTTGCATAGACCGGAAAATCCCATTTCCCAATTTCGTCAATGTCACGGATGGGGCCGTCAATGACAATGCCTGCAACTTTTTTGTGGTAATGCAAATAGGCCATCATAATTTCGCCTATCAGCGCACGCGCGCTGCCCCCCTCGTTGGCAACAATCACAAAGTCACCTTCCTGCGCAATATTAAGCGCAGCGTGAATGGTCAGATTATCCCCTGCACAGGTTTTAACCGTTAGCGCCGGGCCCACTGCCATTTGTGCTTTGGGGCTGCTCACCAGTCGGATACGTGGGTCCATTCCGCAGGAGCGTTCCATAACGTCTGCAACGTTTGAGGCTGGGATGCTTCTAAACTTTTCCATAACCTCAGCATCCGGCAGCTCCCGTTTTAAAAAGATTCTCTTTCCTACAGCCATTCTTTTCCCTTTCCTTCTATGCTTTTTTTCTCATTTGTGCAATAATTTCGTCGTAACCCGAAGGCTTTGACATAAGATATTTCTCATTGAGATGATACTCTTCCATCAGCTCATGCTTGTGTTTTGAGGCGACCGTCATCGCATCGTCAATACCGCATTCATCCAACATTTGTATAGAGCCTTTTAACTCGGCCGCACGTCTCTTGGCATGAATGGCCGTACCGGTAACCAATCGCTTGAGATGGTCGGTAAATGAAATACCATCCATTGACTTGGAGATTGAATTCACCACTGCATCGGTCACGCCATATACATCTGCCGCTGAGAGCATCTCAACCATCAGCGCGGCCATTCCCTTCATGTAGATGCTGCGCACCAGCTTGATGGCAGAGGCTGCGCCGGCACCGCCTTCTACACAGGTAATGCGCATGCCATACGGTGTCATGGCCTTATAAAAGGCTGTAGCACCATTTCCTGATGCTGTTATCGGTACCCGATGTTTATCCTGCGGTAATGAGCCCAGCATGGCAGCGTCGGTAAAAAGCACACCGGTTTTTTCAATAAGCGCCCATATCTCCTTCTTTGTCTTAGGGGTAGACGCGCTGACGTCCGCGTAAATTTGGCCTGGATGCAGATACGGCAGCACCGTTTTACAAACATCCAGCGTGTAGCTTGAAGGAACGGCCGCAAAGAGCATGTCTGCCTGCTCAGCCACCGTCGCAACCGATTCGCATAGTACAACGCCTGCCTGTTCGGCGCGCTGCCGTACGGCTGGTCCCATTGTTTCATGGGTTGCAAGCGTGTCATACGCCATGATCCCCTCAACCCCTTCCTGATGCAGGCCGCTACAAATGCAAAACGCAGCCTCACCAAATCCTATAAATCCAATTTTCATATGTACGGGTCTCCTTTGCTTAAACAAAAATCCCTTTAGGGTGCTCTTGTCATTTTGGTTTTTTAATATCGTTTTAACCTCACCCTAATATTAAGCAATTTTCGTGCCAGCTCTTAAGAAGACCAGTTTTGCCACTTCTTCAGATGATTTTTGTAGCTATCATCAAAATAATTCTCCAACTAATTGTGCATTATGCTATGACATCAGTTTCATAAAGGAATAATATTTTTCAATATGAAACAAAACCATCAGACATGGTGCAGCTTGAAAACCATTGGGGATTTTTTACCCGCTGGCCAATCAGAGATGCATCTCATGTTTGATGGTTTTTAAGGTGACGATACAGGACAAGAAAACTACTCAACATCGGCCATACTTCTAATCGATACAACCCTGCGAGAGTATGTTTCTTCAGCATGCAAAAACAGTTCTAGACTAAGCTACGAAAGATTAGCTTTCACCATCTAGTTTCATCTCTTTCATTCTACGCCACAGGGTGGTTTTGCTCAAACCTAAAAGCTGCGCGGCCTGTGCCATGTTTCCACCAACGCGCTGCAATGCATCGATAATCATCTGCTTTTCCATATCTTTGACCGAATGCGTTTGTTCAACAATGCTCGGTACCAAATGTTCCAGCGATGATGTTGCCTCTTTCTCGGGCAGTTTTAATACTTGGCGCACATCTTCTTCAGTGATGATATCATTGTCACACAGCACATCGAGCCGCTCGGTAATATTAGAAAGCTGCCGGATATTGCCCGGCCATTCTTGCTGCATGATCAGCGATTCTGCACGCACTGTCAGAGACTTGCGCCCATGCAGAAAATGGCGCACTAAAATAGGGATATCCTCTGCCCGCTCGCGCAAAGGCGGTATAAAAAGTTCCAATACACAGACACGATAATATAAATCTTCGCGGAACCTGCCCGCCGCGATCTCTTTTTTAAGATCCTTATTACAGGCGGCAATAATACGCACATCAATGGGAATGACTTTGTCATCGCCGATACGTGTCACCTCTTTTTCCTGAAGCACGCGCAATAATTTTACCTGCACGTCGAGGGACATTTCGCTGATCTCGTCGAGGAACACTGTTCCCTTGTGCGCCAACTCAAAAATTCCCGCCTTACCCTCATTTCTTGCGCCGGTAAATGCACCCCTGACATACCCAAAAAGCTCACTCTCTAAAATATTCTGGGGTAGAGCGGCACAGTTTATTGCCACAAACGGCTCGTGCCTTCGCTCGCTGTAATTATGGATGCCCTGCGTAAACATCTCTTTGCCCACACCGGTTTCACCGGTTATCAGTACAGTACTGTCGGCTCTCGCATAACGCCGAGCGATCCGCTTGGCCTCTTCCAGCGCTGCGGAAGTTCCCAATATATCAGAAAAATCTTTTTTAGCACGATGCCCACGCCCAAGCTCACGCTTTCGAATATGACTATCAAGCGATCGAATTGTATTCTCTTCCTGTAGGGTAATAACGGCGCCTGTTGCTTTCCCCTGCAGACGAATCGCCTGACAGCTACACACAATAGAAGAGTCATTTAGCGATAAAATTTCGCCATAAAAATTCTCGCCATCTCGTATAGACTGAAAAATTTTATCAGCATTAATTAAATCACCAATCTGCATGCCATTGCTACACTGCAATAGTTTTCTGGCAATTCTGTTGGTGTGCAAAATAATGCCATCGCTGTCCACACTGATAATCGCTTCGCTGACGCTGTTTAGCACAGTAGAAAGCAGCCCGAGCTGCCCACTGCGCTCCTCTTCAATACGTAAACTGTAAAGTGCTTCATCAAGCGCCTGACTCACCTCGCTGTCATCCGGCTCGGTAGAAAAGTAAGGGAAACTATAGGTTTGACAGATCGCCTGTATCTGAAGTCCACCCACAACGGCCTGTGCCCCGGCCCGAACCGCTTCGTGAAAAACCGGCTCAAACTCATCTGTGTCGGCCACCTCATACACCTGAACGTTTTCACCCATTATATTGTTATATTTACGTGCACAATCGCAAGTACGGTGAAAACCAATAAATGCAACACGATCGTAAATTGGTTTAAGCTTTTGCATCGTCAAAAAAACGCTCAAAAAGCTGTATCGCACATCAACAATTGGAACCTCAAGAAAACGGCGTAAATACTCAGCTGTACCGCCTCGGCAGATAATGACCCGCGCCCCTTCGTGAATACACTTTTCCGCCTGTTCCAACGCTCGGGTCGTAGTCAATTCATAAATTGATATATTATCATAACCGCGTCTTTTCAGCACAGATCTACAACGCTTGGTCATACCAGGCGTTGTAGAAAACAGAACAATTTTTTCCCCCATATCATTCATCCTTACGAATTTTTAAGTTCATTGTTGTTTAAATTATTGTACTATAAACCATTTTAGCACAATAAGCGTTCGTAATTAAAGTTTCGACAACAATTAAGTGCATATAATGAATTGTTAGGGCAAGTGCGCCACCGCTTGCAGAAAACTTGAATAGGTGATTTAAGCCGAGACACTCGCGAGGGCTGGAGCTACGCTGTAATTTTACCTTCTGTGTTGAAGCTATTATTGCACAACCTATAGCTCGATTTGTTATATTATATTACATCAATACCAAGATTCAAAAGATTCATAAATACAAGCGTAAAACAATAAGGCAAGGGTTAAATTGACTCTTGCCTTTGCTTATTCATAGCTATATGT